>CAYUVE010000275.1:0-1501 GCA_964447985.1 uncultured Thiotrichales bacterium | reverse complement strand
CTTGGGGCTTGACTCCATTGTTAATTAGATAGCGACCAGCAGGGCTATCTACGGCGATCGAACCGGCTGGAGAAATATGGTCTGTGGTCACGGAATCACCCACATGCACAAGCACATTGGCTTCAACGATATCTTCAAGCGGTGCCGGCGTGACTTCCATATCTGAGAAAAACGGTGGTTGTTTGATGTAGGTGCTATCGTTATCCCAAGCAAATAACTCACTGCTTTCGCTGCTGAGTTGTGACCAGTGTTGGCCGCCAGCAAATATATCTTTGTAGCTGGCTTCAAACTGTTCAGCTGTAACCGCGGCATGCGAGAGTTTTTCTATTTCTTGTTTACTTGGCCAGATATCTTTGAGATAAATGGGCTCGCCACTTGGGTCGGCACCCAGCGGGTCAGAAGTCAGGTCGATATTAATATTACCGGCTAAGGCATATGCCACAACTAATGGTGGTGAAGCAAGATAGTTGGCGCGTACTAAAGCATTTACACGGCCTTCAAAATTGCGGTTTCCGGATAATACCGATGCCGCCGCGAGATCACCTTCTTGAATGGCTTCGCTGATATAGGGCGCTAAAGGTCCGCTGTTACCAATACACGTTGTACAACCGTAACCGACTAAGTGAAAGCCTAGAGCCTCTAAATACGGCATGACGTTAGCTTTATTAAGGTAATCGGTGACGACTTTTGAGCCAGGTGCTAGGCTTGTTTTAACCCAAGGTTTAGCGCGCAAACCAAGACGCACAGCGTTACGTGCCAATAAACCTGCCGCTAACATGACTGATGGGTTAGAGGTGTTAGTACAACTGGTAATCGCTGCGATCACTACTGAGCCATGACACATATTGTATGACACACCGTCAGGCTGTCTTACTGGTACACAGAGACCAAATAAATCCATATCTTCATCTGGGTGGCTGTGAGCCAGTTCTGGCGCGACCATCATGGGTTGACCACCTTCGCCTAGCCAAGAAGTAATCGCATCTTGTTCAACAGAATGGTCTTCACCAACATGCTCGATTAAGGCATGTCTGAATGATTTACGTACTTGACTTAAAGGCACGCGGTCTTGTGGTCGAGTGGGTCCTGCTAACGCAGGTTCAACGCTAGATAAATCAAAATCTAATTGCTCAGAATATTGTGGTGCTTCGGCATCGGCGTCGTACCATAATTTTTGTGCTTTAAAATAAGCTTTGGTGCGTTCGATTTGTGCTTCGTCACGACCAGTTAAACGCATATAGTCAGTAGTCTTTTCGTCGACGGGGAAAAGGCCACAGGTTGCACCGTACTCGGGTGCCATATTAGCGATGGTTGCGCGGTCGGCAAGGCTTAAAGCAGCCATACCGGGGCCGTAGAACTCGACGAACTTACCCACAACGCCGTGTGCGCGTAAACGTTGCGTAATGGCCAAAACGACGTCAGTTGCGGTTGTGCCTGGTGACGGTACGCCCAATAAGCGCATACCGACAACTTTGGGTATCAATAAAGAACTAGGTTGACC
>CAYUVE010000274.1:0-1501 GCA_964447985.1 uncultured Thiotrichales bacterium | reverse complement strand
GAAGCGGTTATTTTTTAATTCCTTCGACACCAAATTTAAGCTCTAAAATATCGCCGATGGCTGGGCTGCCGTAGGTGATTCCGAAATCCTTACGGTTAATCTGCGCCGTTGCATCGAATCCACATACTTCTTTCTTATTGAAAGGGTGAACTCCGCAGCTGATTTTACTGACATCCAGCGTAACCGGCTTGCTTACTCCGAGAATTGTTAGCTCGCCTTCTACCGTAGCACTGTCGCCGTTTATGGTCACTTTGCTTGACTGGTAAGTGATTTCAGGAAACTCGACCGCGTTGAGAAAATCAGCATTACGTAAATGCTCATCACGTTTATTATGTGCTGTGTCAACAGAAGCAGCATCGATAACAACCTTAACTGATCCAGTATTGGCTTCTTGGTCTAGAACAATAGTGCCTTCAGTTTTGTTAAAGCGTCCATGAAGCGTTGAAAAGCCCAAATGACTGACTGAAAAATGTGGGTAGGTATGTGCTGGGTCGATCGTATACGTTACTGGCGCCGAGATAGCAGCAAGCGGAAAAAGTAGAGAAGTGGAAAGAATTGCAGCTTTTAACATGGTTGACTCCTTTATAAGTTTACAGGGTAGTGGTTTGGTTTATAAGGGTATCGGGCCTGCCGCTTGCCAGGTAACATACACGGCAAGCGCAGCAGGGATGAGAATAAATAGACTAAGCTTAATAATTCTAAGTATGCCGGATTTATAGCGCCACTCAAATAACATTGCTAGTAATGGAATAAAACCTAATGCGATTAAGGTGTACCAAGGAACTTTGGCATAAATAACTGAAGCAATGCCGACGAGGGCGCAGAGTATCGCTATCGGAAAGTAAAACCCGGCACTATGATCGATTCTTTTGCCAAACCCATAGAGTGCAATAGCGGCACTACTTGCTCCCACGGCGATACCAAGTTCGCCAAGTAGGGAGGAAGCGCCTACCAAGGCGCATACTCCTGTGGCAAACCCTAAAACGGTGGCTGAAACGCTGGTAGCAATATCTTCGTCGCGTAGTTGAAAAAACGCAAAGCTCAGCCATAAAGCATAAGCACCGCTTCCTATTGCCAGAGTTACCTGATCCCATAAATCAGCGCGGCTCAGCTTTGGCCATATCAGCCACAGTGTCGCAGCAATGGCGACAATAATAAGTATCTGTTGTAGTGCTTTAGAATAGGTGAAGAGCTTGGGTAGAATAAAGCCAAGAAAGACCGCGCCTGCTCCAGGTATAACGAGTTTGCGCGAGCTGCTAAGTGGGGTCAGCCGACCATCAAGAATTAACCACGCGGAGATAAAATAGCCGATTGCGAAAACGAGTGTGGACCACCATGCGAATCGTTTTGGCAACACAGCACCAATAATTATCGCAAGCAAAAACGGTACGATGCCGGCTTCGACAGCGGGATTATTTAGAATTTCGTTTTCAAGTAATGCTTGCATAATGATTCCCTTTGAGAATGAGTCTAATTCTTGATTGTTACAGGATAAACAGTT
>CAYUVE010000273.1:0-1503 GCA_964447985.1 uncultured Thiotrichales bacterium | reverse complement strand
TTGAATGCCTTGGCGTAAACCCAATCATTCCGCGAAAGGGTCTCGATCTCGCCTTTGCAAAGGTCAGCGGCCGTGCCAAAGGTAGCTGCCTGTCACGCTTAGGTGGTGACGACATCAGCTTTACCATTCGTCGCCAGCCGAATGTTGAAGCGATGAAGATGCAGTCTACCCATACTTCACCAAAGAAGATGGCTATGCGAGACTTCAACAAAGACTTTGTCGTATTCGCACCTGTCGATGACTCAGCTTCAGACGCCATGAAACCAGGCTTAAGTGGTGCACCGATTATTTTTCGCAGCAACAATGGCCGGGATATTCCTGTGGGCCTCGTCAACACCATCAATAAAGACAAAAAATCCGGTCATGCCGTGCGCTTTGATGTGATCAAACAACTCTTCTTAAGCCTAGCAATGCCAACTGATACTGTCCACTCAGATGGTAATATCGAAGTAAGCAGTCAAACATTAACCGTTCGTGATGTCACAGGCATTTCTGCCAACGCAGATTCCAGCGTTAGCGCCGCGCTAAATAAGACCGGCTGTTGGATAGCGCGCCCACCAGATGGAGAAAGAAGTTTTTCTGCGATTATCGTGCCCTCAGCATCTACTACTTATCATAGTTTAATCATTTCTTTTGCTGAAAAAGACTGTGGTAAAAAACCAGACGGGCTGATTTTAGAAAAACCACAACGTAAAGGCTGGACTACATTCTCTTCATGTAAATTTGCCGGCGCACAAGCATCTTGCCCCATCACAGGACAATCTATCGATCAACTTCGACTAACCATTATCAGTCGTAGCGGAGAGCCTGTAGCCATCCAGCAGTTACAAATTAAGAACTAGGAAAATCTAAAACAATTTAATTTTTACGGGAAGCTCCTTACTATTATGCAACTTACCAGACCCGATCAGCTCACCTTCTTCATTTAGACTCAAGCTTAGATTAAATTTTGTTACAAGAGATACTATAGCTCCCCCGTTTCCGGAAAATGTATCACCTACGACAGAAAATTGAGCAGTATATTGATCATCAGTGCCCGTGTTTGTACCTAATACATACCACGATGATATTTGTGAGTGTAAATCAACTTCTTTTGGTTCGATAGCAAGAAGTCCATTATTTAGATTCATTGCTTGCGTATCAGACCCATATTTTGCATTTAATTTGAATTGTTTATTCGTATCGCTACCCGCTTTCTCAAGCTCAGCATGGTAAGCCGCTGGCATAGAAAACTGGATGGTCAATCTCTCACTCGACGCTAATGCTGCACGCAGAGCCAAATTTCTCGTATCGGCATTATCACTCGTTAAACCTTGCTTAATGCAGACACGTGCGATAGTTTGATTTTTTGTTTCAATAGCGGCTTCAAGATAGGCTAGCCTCAAATCTGGATCAGGATCGTTACAGTTAGCCCGCCACTCTTTTATAGCTGCGGCTTTTTCCTGTGGCGTCATCGCCATCACAAATGATGAGAAAACTAACCCAAAGCAAATTATCACCAAA
>CAYUVE010000272.1:0-1509 GCA_964447985.1 uncultured Thiotrichales bacterium | reverse complement strand
CGGCAATTGTTTTCACCGCACATAGACAAATGATTGAATTAGATTTTTAGGAGGCCTTGGCCTTGCTGCTCTCGATGGCTTGCAACAAACGCGCCGCAGGCACATAACCCGGCATCAAGGTTCCGTCTTCAAGCAAAATAGTTGGTGTACCGCTGATACCTATCTTACCCGCGATATCCATATGCGCATCAACGGGATTGTTACACTTGCTTTGCTCAAAATTCTCACCACTCTTCGCTTTGGTCATCAAACCTTTCTGGTCTTCGCCACACCAAACAGAAACAGCTTTGAAGTATGAGGGGGTATTAGGGCCACTACGTGGATAAGCGGCATAACGTACTGCGATACCGGCTTCTTTATAACTTTCGATTTCACGATGTAACTTACGGCAATAGCCGCAATCGATATCAGTAAAAACAGTAATTGTATGCTTTGGCGACTCAGGCGAAAACACAATCAAACTTGACTCATCCAAGGTCTTAACCAAATCAGCGCGAAGACTGGTTTCACGTATATCCGTAATGCTGGTCTTAGTTGACGTATCGAGAATATTGCCTTGTAGGAAATAACGGCCATCAGCACTGATATAGAAAACACGTGTGCCATACACCACCTCATAAAGCCCATCGACCATACTCGGTTCTATACTGTCCGGCTCCAACTCAGGCACTAATGTTTTTAAGGTCTTCTTAATCTCAGCAGCTTCGTCAGCATCGGCCGCGAACACAGCTGCTGACAAAAATAAGCTTAAAAACAATACAAACAATCTCAACATCAAACTTCTCTCTAAATAGCGACTAAAACAGTATAGCGGCAAGGCGTCACGTAAACCTAACGGTTTGACCACAATTTCTGTATATGAATCCCCAAATAAACCAAATATTTAGCACAAACCAGCATTTCGACATAACTTAGCCGCGCGGGTGATGCTCGGCATGCAGTGATTTCAAGCGCTCTTTCGCGACATGGGTATAAATCTGTGTAGTCGAGAGATTGCTATGACCCAACAGCATCTGCAGTACACGCAAATCAGCGCCATGATTCAGTAAATGTGTTGCAAAAGCATGACGAAGCGTATGTGGCGACACTGTTTTATTGATTCCAGCACGGATAACATAGCGCTTAATCATGTGCCAGAATGTCTGGCGCGTCATCGCCTGTCCGCGATTACTGACAAAAACGGCATCGCATTGACGTGATCGCAATAAGTCTGGCCGTGCATCTTTCAAATATTGAGACAAACTCTCTATCGCATTTTCACCAAGAGGCACTAGGCGCTCCTTGTTGCCCTTGCCGACAACGCGCACTAAACCTTCTTGCAAATTAAGTTGTGATAACTCCAAACCTACCAACTCACTAACCCGCAAACCACTGGCATAAAGTGTTTCCAGCATTGCCATGTCGCGCAGTCCTTGCGAAGTATCCGTATTCGGCGCATTGAGTAGCGCTTCGGTATCTGACTCGGTTAGCGAGGAAGGCAAAGGCTTCATAAACCGTGGTGAATCGATT
>CAYUVE010000271.1:0-1562 GCA_964447985.1 uncultured Thiotrichales bacterium | reverse complement strand
TAATGATTCCCTTTGAGAATGAGTCTAATTCTTGATTGTTACAGGATAAACAGTTTAGGTGTAACATTTTGTTTCGTTTATTGGAACAATAAAGACACGAAATATGCCCCGAAATGGACAGTCTTGCATCAAAAAAGAGCTTTTTTCCTAATTCAACTTGGGCAAGGTTTATCGATTTAACCGGTTGTATCGGTTTGATGGGTTCAGCTGCTATAGTTGTAAGAGGATTATGGAGTATTACTAATGAAAGTAATGCCGTTGTTAGTAGTTTCTTTTGCATGGCTATCCACCTCGCATAAAGATATAAATAAAATACATCTTATAAACTACAGGTATGTATCGGGGATGTCAATAAAAATGTATACAAAATACATCTTTTATGTGGTAATATTTATTGTCGCGATAGGATGTTATTATCGCTATAAAGTATTGGCACTCGGCTTGCTATATAAGCCTTTATTGCTTACTGTGAGATGAAATATGCAGCTTACACAATACACGGATTATTCTCTTAGGGTGCTCATCTATCTAGGTGTGCATCCGAATGAGCTCGCGACGATTACAGAGATTTCTGATCGCTATCAGATCTCTCGTAATCACCTAGTTAAGGTTGTGCATGAACTGGGTAAGCTGGGCTATATCGAAACAATTCGTGGTAAGGGAGGCGGAATGAGATTGGCTGTCCCGCCAGAAGAATTAACAATTGGTGAGATAGTGAGAAACATGGAGAACAATCTCAATATTGTCGAGTGCTTTGGTAATGAATCATCCTGTGCCATCACACCTAATTGTCGATTACGCGGGATTTTACGCGACGCGTTAAAAAGTTTTATTACCGTGCTAGACCAATACACCTTAAAGGATGTTTTGGTCAATCAGAAAAAATTACAAGGACTGTTAGGCACGGCCTAGTAATCTTTCTAAGAGTGCCGCCATTGTGGCATGTAAATGTGGATAGTGCTCTTTCGTGCTTAATATTTGTTCGGCGCTTTGCACCGTATCAGATAGCATCAATTCATCTCCACAAGCTGTGACGATCGCTTGTGTTGAGTTTTCTGTCATTTCTAAATGAAACTGTAACGCCACGACCCTATCATCAAAACTAAACGCTTGGTTTTTGCATGCCTCGCTGGAGAGTAGGAGTGATGCTGATTCGGGTAAATCAAAAGTATCACCATGCCAGTGCAATGCGGTAAAAGATTCGGGGAAAGCATTCGAAAAAGCACTGGAGTGAGCATTTTTAGCTTTTTCTAATGTAAACCAGCCAATTTCTTTCTGGCTATTGGGATAAACTTTTGAACCCAGCGCATCGGCAATAAACTGCGAGCCCAGGCATACGCCAAGCACGGGTTTATTATTCTCAATGCTCTGTTTGATAAAAGCCCTTTCTTGTGCCAACCAAGGATGCTGCTCGTCATCATAAATGCCCATAGGGCCGCCCATAATGATTAGCGCGTCAAAGTCTTCTTGTTGAGGCAGGCTATCATCATTATAGAGGTGACTTGTACTAACTTGATGAGAAGTGTGGCTTAACCAGTCGCCGATATAAGCCAAGCCTTCAA
>CAYUVE010000270.1:0-1617 GCA_964447985.1 uncultured Thiotrichales bacterium | reverse complement strand
ATCAGTGGTTGTTAAGTGACGGGATTAATTTTGAAGTCGGTTTCTTAGTCGATGAGCTGACAGCTACCATGCTCATCGTGGTGACCTTCGTCTCGTTAATGGTGCATATCTACACCATTGGCTATATGCATGACGATCCGGGTTATCAACGCTTCTTTAGCTATATCTCGTTGTTTACCTTTTCAATGTTGATGTTGGTCATGGCTAACAACTTCATGCAGTTGTTCTTCGGTTGGGAAGCCGTAGGGCTAGTGTCTTACTTACTTATTGGTTTCTGGTACAAACGTCCAACAGCAATTTATGCCAATCTAAAAGCTTTTCTGGTAAATCGCGTAGGTGACTTTGGTTTCTTATTAGGTATTGCTGTCATTCTGATGTATTTCGGCTCATTGGATTATGCTGAAGTGTTTGCTGGAGCAGAAGGGCATGCCACTACCACCATAGAAATATTCCCTGGTGCTGAATGGTCCTTACTGACTGTCGCGTGTTTATTGTTATTTGTAGGTGCTATGGGTAAATCGGCACAGGTACCACTACACGTATGGCTACCCGATTCAATGGAAGGTCCGACACCGATTTCAGCTTTGATCCATGCGGCAACCATGGTGACTGCAGGTATCTTTATGGTGGCACGTATGTCGCCGTTATTTGAGTGGTCTGAAACAGCTTTAAGCGTAGTCCTAGTAATTGGTGCCATTACAGCTTTATTTATGGCTTTCTTAGGTTTAATACAAAATGACATCAAGCGTGTTGTAGCTTATTCGACCTTGTCTCAATTAGGTTATATGACGGTCGCCTTAGGTGTATCCGCTTACTCAGCCGCGATATTCCATTTAATGACTCACGCATTCTTTAAGGCGCTATTATTCCTTGCCGCTGGCTCGGTGATTATCGCCATGCACCATGAGCAGGATATGCGCAAGATGGGTGGACTCAAAAAATATATGCCATGGACGTATTGGACAGCGCTGATTGGTTCATTGGCATTAATGGGTATTCCGCCATTCGCCGGTTTCTTCTCAAAAGATTCAATTATCGAAGCAGTAGGCATGTCGACGATTGCCGGTTCCAGCTTTGCTTATTTCGCAGTGGTTGCAGGGGTATTCATTACCGCTTTTTACAGTATGCGTTTATTGTTTTTGACTTTCCACGGTAAGCCACGTATGGACGAGCATACGCTGCATCACGTTAAGGAAAGTCCTAAGGTTGTTACGGTACCTCTGGTATTACTCGCTATTCCTTCGGTATTAGCCGGTTGGATGTTCTTATCGTCTATGCCGTTTGGTGATTTTTTCGGTAGCTCAATCGTCGTGTTCGAACAACATGATACTTTGGCAAGAGCGGCTGAATTGCACGGCGGTGACCCCTGGGCATTTTTAACTCATGGTGTAGTCACGTTGCCATTTTGGTTAGTCATTGCAGCGATTGTTATCGCTTGGGTGTTTTATATTAAGAAACCAGAACTACCTGGCATGATTAAAGAAAAATTATCTGCCATACATCGAATCCTAGATGATGCCTATGGCATTGATCGTCTTTACTACGCCGTTTTCGCCAAGGGTAGTCAGTTATTGGGTCGCGGTCTTTGGTCAGTGGGTGATGCGAAGATTATCGACG
>CAYUVE010000269.1:0-1638 GCA_964447985.1 uncultured Thiotrichales bacterium | reverse complement strand
TATGCACGAGGCCACCCGCTGCCATGAGGGGTATCGCCAGTTGTTGTAGATCAAGCTTGAAGCCGATGAATGTGACGAGCCAACCCGTGAACGTGGTGCCAAGGTTAGCGCCGAGAATGACACCGATTGCGTTGAAGAGTGGGATCATCCCCGCGCTGGCAAAGGCGAGCACTAAAAGACTGATCATGGATGAGCTTTGTAAGATAGCAGTCAGTACCACACCGCTGGCCGCGCTACTTAAACTGGTGTTGGTGCTATAGTGGAGCCAGCGCTGCAATCGTGCCCGATTGGCATCATGAATGCCGGTTTCAAGCCGAGACATGCCGTAGAGAAAAATAATCAGGCCAAGGAAAAAGGCTATGACAGTTGAAATCATTAGCTTCCATCCTTTCAGCTCAACACGGCAAAGATGCACTTTTATTATACTACTGACGTATCGGTTTTCGCTGTATTTAGTATGAATTCCTCTAACTATTGTTGAGTGTTTTAGTCAGCTATTGCTGAGCTTTTATTGAAAATCTAATAATAAGTATTTCTATTTACACTATAAATTTCTCTATTAAATATTGGTTTACTCAAAAAATTATTACGTTTTAACAAACACAAAAAATAACGAGATATTGGTATTGATAATCCTATGGCTGGCTATATATCATGAGTATGAGATGCTGATAACATCTCAAAATGAAACAGAAGCTAATTGTGTTGCGTATCAATATCTTGATGTAAGGAGGTGTATCATGACACTAGTGAAAGCAGACCCATGGCGCGATATCGAGGATATATTCGGCCAATTTTCTAAATATCTATCCTTGCCTCGTTTAGGCGGGCAGGACTTGCTTGCCAGCGGTGATTGGGCACCTAAGGTAGATATCACCGAAGATAAAAAGGAATATTTGATTAAAGCTGAGTTGCCAGAGGTTAAGAAAGAAGACGTGACGGTAACCGTAGATAATGGCGTGCTTACCTTGCGCGGTGAAAGACGCCACGAAAAGGAAGAGAAAGATAAACGTATCCATCGTGTCGAGCGATCCTATGGTAGTTTTGCTCGCAGTTTCACCTTGCCTGACAATGTCGATGAGTCAGATATTAAAGCATCATATCGAGATGGAATGCTGAATCTGAGAATTCGCAAAACAGAAAAGTCAAAACCTGAGTTAATCGAGGTAAAAGTCGATTAAGATCTTGTTGATGGTAGAGGCAAGTTTTTCTTTGCCTCTACCAAAATTCTATTAATTAGCGGTATGGGGTTGGGCTAGACATTTATAATATGTACTACCCAAAGCTTTCTAATAACGTTATTAGTTTAAATATTACTATTAACAGCTAAATCATAGCAAATAGCCACTTCTTCGCGACTTTATCAGCGGTTGAGATGATAAGTTATTCAATACTCACCCTTCGACAAGCTCAGGGTGAACGAGTTTGCAGGGGTTATTCAATTTTATGGATTACGGCTTGCTTACCCCAAGGGCACTTCTTCATAAGATCCTAGATGGATCTTATTCAGCATGGCAACAAGGTTTTCAATTCCCGGGTTTCGTTACACTCTATCCAGGCTACAACTAGATTCCCACCTCCGTGCACTGCTGTCCGGAATAAATAATTCTGTTTGTCGTTAAAGCATTGTAGTTGCTG
>CAYUVE010000268.1:0-1667 GCA_964447985.1 uncultured Thiotrichales bacterium | reverse complement strand
TAATGGATACAATAATCGCCGCAACAAAATCTTGAGAGAATGTTGCGGCATTATTTTGCCTGCCCCAGTCAAGAATCGGGAACACCTTGTTCAGCGGTTGACTCATCTTGTCGGCTCTTTGATCAAGCTTATCCTCTAGATAATACTATCGTGATGGATCAGTAGTCGGTGACACCAACCATTCTTTACCACGAAGCATGCCGCTAAAATAAATTTTGGGTAGCAAAGTCTTTTTCAAAAACCAGGCTAAAGAACTGGGATGAAGCCCATTGATTAACCACTTAGGCATACTAGGGAGCAACTTTCCGCCATATCCAAATTCGGCTAATACAATTTTTCCGTTTTCTACAGTCAGAGGGCAGGAGCCATAACCGTTGTAAACGGCATTTGCCGTTTTTCCTTTCATGACCTTAATTAAATTATCTGCAACAACGGGCACTTGTGCGCGAACTGCTGCTGCCGTTTTCGCATTAGGCGTTGATGTCGCATCACCCAAGCCAAACACGTTTGGATAGCGTGTATGCTGTAATGTGTATTGATCGACGTCTATCCAACCGGCATCATTGGCTAAAGCACTCTCTTTTACAAAATCAAGCGCACATTGTGGTGGCGTCACATGAATCATGTCGTAAGGTCGCTCGACATTTTCTGTCACACCTTCACCTTTAGTCACCTCAAAAGTAGCTACTTTATTTTGGCCATCGATCTTGACTAATTTCTCTGAAAAATCGAGCTCTATGCCGTAGCGTTCTACGTAACGCATTAAGGCAGGCACATAATCTTTAACGCCGAACAAAACGGGGCCAGCATTATGAAAAGACACATCAATATTATTTAAGACACCTCTCTTCATCCAGGCATCACAGGCAAGATACATCGCTTTTTGCGGCGCCCCTGCACACTTGATTGGCATAGGTGGTTGTGTAAATAAGGCTTTGCCACCATTTAACTCAGACACCAGCTTCCAGGTATATGGTGCGTGCTGAAAACTGTAGTTAGAGGTGACACCATTCTTGCCTAAGCAATCAGACAGACCTGCTACACCTTCCCAGTTAAGTTTTAGTCCAGGCGCCGCCACCAATATGTCATAACTAACTTCCCTACCATCTTCTAGTGTCAGGCTATTTTGGTCTGGAGCAAAAGTAGCCACTTTTGCCTTTATCCACTTCACGCCTCGTGGCATAACCTCCGCCATAGGCTTTTGCGTCTGTTTCGAAGAGAAAACACCACCACCAACCATAGTCCAACCAGGTTGATAATAATGTGAGTCACTGGGTTCGATAATCGCTATGTCGAGAGAAGCCTGTCGACTTAACAAAGACGCTGCGGTAGAAATACCACCTGCGCCACCACCTACTATAAGGATTTGATGTTTTAGCATGATACGTCTCCTGCCATAAGGACGAATGTCGTGTTTTACAAAAGGTTGATAGGGAGCTTCATGTATGAAACTCCGTTTTCTTCGGCTGGTGGCATTGCACCAGCACGCATATTGATTTGAACTGAGGGCAAAATAAGCTTGGGCATATCCAGCGTCGCGTCGCGCTCCGTTCTCATTTTGATAAAAGCCTCACGAGAGGCATGATGACCGAGATGAATATTGTTCGTTTTTTGCTCGCCTATTGTCGTCTCCCAAACATACTGATTTCTTCCTTCCGGTTGATAAT
>CAYUVE010000267.1:0-1771 GCA_964447985.1 uncultured Thiotrichales bacterium | reverse complement strand
TGGGATTGGCTGAAACCGTTATTGATTACTTAGAGAACTCCAACTTTACTGTTGACTATGCACAAGACGGTGGTGTTGCCCTGCATCTAGCCAGCGAGACACGCTATCACGCGATTATTCTCGACATTATGATGCCTGGCATAGATGGCTTTGAAGTCTGTAAACGCCTACGCGATGACGCTATCGATACGCCAATCATCATGCTCACCGCACGCGATTTATTAGAAGATAAGCTGCAAGGTTTCTCATTCGGTGCAGATGACTATCTGGTAAAACCTTTTGATATGCCAGAACTGGAAGTGCGGATATTAGCTTTAATAAAACGCAACCAAGGCAACCCATACCAAAATCAGCTTAGCGTTCATGATTTGAGCTTTGATTTAAAAACCATGTTAGTCCAACGTGGTGGCAAATCAATCAAACTATCACCGACATGCTTACGCATATTAAAAATTCTAATGCGTGAATCACCAAATATTGTTAGCCGCGAAGATTTAGAACAAGAGCTTTGGGGAGATGTGGTACCAGACAGTGACACCTTGCGTAGCCATCTTTATAATCTACGTAAGAGTATTGATAAAGACTTTGATGCGCCTTTATTGCACACACAACAAGGCATTGGTTTTAAGATCGAATACGTAAAAGAGCAGTGAATACTAGGCTGTGCCAATAAGCTTTGCATTGGCCAAGGTGATGGCGACACTGGTTCCTTCGCCAACATGACTTTCAGCATCTATCTTCCAGGAAAACCGTTCGCATAAATGCGCAACGATTGACAAGCCCACCCCATGACCATCACTGCTGGTATTAGCGCGATAAAAAGGAGTAAATGCGTGTTTGAGCTGCTCTTCATCCATACCCGTGCCGCTGTCTTTTACCACTACCCGCTTGTCTTTTAACACGCTGATGATAATTTCACCTTCGTTGGTATAGTTGAATGCATTACGAATCAAATTACCAAATAACATTGCTAATACTTTTTCTGAAGCATTAATTTCTAGCAAAGCCTGTTGTTCAATTTTAATGTTTGCCTTGTGATTTTTATAAACCATTTTGAGCTGATCAACTTGCTCTGCCAATAGGTCATTTATAATTATTGCTTCTTGCTCTATGCCAGCATGTTGCTCCCTAGAAAGCATTAATAAGGTTTCCAGCAGTGCCTCCATATTTTCTACCGTGCGGCGGACACGGGATAAGGCTTTTTGATCTTGCTCTGGCAAACTTTCGTTTTTACTGAGCAAATCGAAGGAGCCTTTAATAATCGCTAATGGTGTGCGCAGCTCATGGCTGGCATCACGAGCAAACTGGCGCTCACGCGCGACAAATTCGCTGGTTCTGTTGGTGAACTCTTCTATTGCGTCGATAAGCACTACGGCGTCACCATCGGCCGAAGCGCGAATGTTTGATAAATCTAGAGACGTCGTCTGAATAGTATTGATATCGACCTTGGCCATGGCATCAGCGAGTTTTACTAATGGTGATATCGCACGACTCGACTGACGATAAGCCAACCAGGAAACCAGATAAACAATAAGCAATACGATGCTGAGCGGCACTACACCAAAATAAAAGGCGAGATTTGAGACCTGCGAACCACTGAACAATAAGTACAGCCTCTCGCCGTCTTTATCTGAGACATAAGCGATAGGATCATCGTTGTTTAATTCAATACGCCCATAACCGGGTTCAAGATCACGCAGTACAGAAGGCAAGCTATCGTACTGCCCTATGACTGCAAGATAACCCGTTAGGTTAAACGTATTCGGTGCTG
>CAYUVE010000266.1:0-1777 GCA_964447985.1 uncultured Thiotrichales bacterium | reverse complement strand
TCAAGACGTTTACCACCGGAAATAATGAGTTTATCCATGCTATTTGTATTGTTTGAACCTTAGGAATACGCGAGTAAACGCGCATGATGTGTTAGGACGTATGAGGTACTCGTGTTTTTAGGGCTAAAGCGTGTATCGACGCATTCTCCACATTATCTCCCAAAGTAGCGTACACCATCCGGTGCTGCTCTAGCATGGGTTTGCCTCGAAAGTCTTCGGCGATGACGACGGCCTCAAAGTGCACGCCATCTTCACCTTTTACTTCTACTTGGGCGCCGGGCAACCCGGCTTGTATCATTTGTTCTATGTCGCTCGCCTGCATGGGGCAAAATCCTAAAAAATAGCACTTATTCTAGCACAATGGGATATTAGCGATTAATTGGAGGGTTTTAAGGACTCGATGGAGTATGAATAGGGAGAAATGTATCCAACCGCGTCATAGCCAACACGGAGAGCAAGTGTTGCGGAATGTCTTCAAAGCGCAGTTCACCACCTGCTAAACTGACGCGCCTATAGGCTTCGACCATTAGTGCCGTTGCAGCACTATCAGCGTGCGTGACTTCGGCAAAACTAAGTGTAATGTCGCCTTTCAAGCCTGATAAACTTCGCAACAATTCCTCAGATTGCGCGACACTATCAAAGCTCAATTCGCCACTAAGATAACAACGGCGATCTTCTAAACGGTAATCAAGCTGGCTCATCTTCCAGCTCGCCTTTTGCGGCTTTTTCGTTACGCTTAGCAAGATCCAGATTTAAGGCATCGATGCCTTTTTTATTAATAAAGCTAGTAAAGGTACTGCGAAAATTGGTAATAAGGCTGACACCTTCGATAGTGATATTAAATACTTTCCATGCTTCTTTCTTCTCATGCAAGCGGTATGTCACTGATACAGGCTCGCCACCATTATTGACAGCACTAACCACATCGACATAACGCGCCCCCTCTTCGGTGCGAACAGGATCGTACTCGATCTCAGCATCGGCGAAACGATAAAGTGCCTTGGCGTAGGTATTGAGCAACAATTGACGAAACTGTGTAGCAAATTCTTTGCGTTGTTCAACACTCGCTTTACGCCAGTGTTTACCCAAGGCAAGCTTAGACATTCTAATAAAATCAAAATGCCCAATTATCTTGTTTTGAACAATTTCACGTAAGACATTGGGGTCAGCGTCTATCGCCTCTTTTTCCGTTTTAAATGTCGATAGCAGCTCTTGAGTGGTTGTTTCAACCAGCTCTTTTGCCGGGTGATCATCGGCAAACACCACCGTACTTGATGCCAACCACATAAAACACACTAATAGAAAACGCTGAGAATTAACCATCACTTTCTCCCAAACCTCTGCAATGTATCGAGTTTGACACAAACAAACATAACAACAACTTAACCTCTAAATACATTTATTTATTCGGCCTGATTCAGCAAAAACTGACCGATAAGCTGTTCAATGACAATGGCTGATTGCGTCAGTTCAATTTCATCGCCGGCTACTAAGTAATCTTCCTCTGCGCCCGGCTCTAAACCGATATATTGCTCACCTAGCAATCCAGAGGTAAAAATATTCGCCGTGGTGTCTAGAGGCAAACGATCATAATCGGCGGCAATAGTCATTTCTACTACGGCTTCATAACCATCTTGGTCGTAACTAATGCTGCTGACGTGGCCGAATCTAACACCCGACAATCTCACCGGTGAACTCACTTTTAAACCACCAATGTTTTCAAAGCGAGCGTTAATGTTGTAACCCTCGGTATCCGAAAAAGCACCTAGATTACTTA
>CAYUVE010000265.1:0-1783 GCA_964447985.1 uncultured Thiotrichales bacterium | reverse complement strand
AGGCCGCAATCGCCTGATCCAAATCCCTGTGTTCAACTTTCAGCTCTTGCAAGTCGGCTCGCAATTGCAGCTGCGATTTCTCTTCGTCATTGATCTCAGCCATTAATACTCTGCATCCACCTTATCCCATTACCTAGTCTACTGCGCGTAGGCAGATATCACAGCATTATAACAATAGTTTGCTATGCTGACATATTTAATGCGCTAAAATAGGCGTTATCGTGTCTAGTGCTTCCGATCCTTTAATTTACACACGTATAGCAAAAGAATTTTAAGTCCAGCGTAAACTTTCGTGAATTTTTACGACTACGATAATAACTATTAATTTACTATGTTATTGCTAACCCGATATGGAGTCATAATGTTAAAGCAACCTCAACATCTGATACATAAATTCTTGCTAGGATTGTTTCTTGGATTAGCCACTCAAATCGCTGCTGCTGCACCGTCAGCAGACCTTATTGACTATTGGCTAGATAGCGATGAAAACAACTCGCAATCTATCGACCACCAAGCATGGCAAGAAATACTGGACACTTACCTTGTAAAAGAAGCGAGCGGTGTAAATTTATTTAAGTATAGCTCGGTAAGCAATAGCGATCATAAGAAACTTAAAACCTATATCGATGGTCTAGCCGCTATAGACCCACGTCAATATAATCGTAATCAGCAAATGGCCTACTGGATCAATTTGTACAATGCCTTAACTATCGATGTCGTACTCGACGCCTACCCAGTTAAGTCGATCCTAAAAATTGGCGGCTCTTTTTTCTCACCAGGACCTTGGAATAAAAAGTATCTAAAAATCTCTGGCCAAAAAGTCAGCCTCAACGATATCGAACATGGTATCCTTCGGCCGATTTGGAAGGATTCACGCATCCATTACGCGGTTAACTGCGCCAGCTATAGTTGCCCTAATCTCAGTGCTACGGCGTATACTGCTGGAAACTTGGACGACCAGCTTACCATGGCAGCAAAGGACTACATCAACAACCCTCGCGGCATTACCGTCGACGATGAAGACCTAATGCTGTCTAAGATTTTCGATTGGTATCAGGTCGATTTCGGGAAAAACGAAAGCGAGCTACTGCAAAACCTTGCACAACATGCCGAGCCAGAACTTGCCGAACGTTTGAAAAATCATGACGGTGATGTCGACTACGAATACAACTGGGATTTAAACGAAACCAAATAGCCGACAACTGAATCAGATTAACATCGCAACGATAAAGCCACATAGCACAACATAGTGATAGTTCTAATCCAACTATCCTACGCACACTATAAGGAATAACAATGAGTAAAAGTAAGCTAATAGTCATCGCAATCATCGCCGCATTGGTTGTCTCCTTTTTTGTTTTTGACTTGGGTGAATATTTCACCTTGGAGAAAATCAAAGAAGTTAAAGATGATGTTATCGCGCTTTATGAAGATAACCCAATTAAGACATCTGCGATCTTTTTTGGTGTCTACGTAGCGATCGCTGCGCTATCGTTACCGGGAGCCGCTATTCTGACATTGGTTGCTGGCGCCATCTTTGGGCTCGGCTTGGGTGTTTTACTGGTTTCTTTCGCGAGCTCTATCGGTGCAACGCTCGCTTTTATTGTTGCAAGGTTTCTTTTAAGAGACAGCGTACAAAACAAGTTTGGTAGTTATTTAGCACCAATCAACGCCGGTATAGAAAAAGAAGGCGGATTTTATTTGTTTACTATGCGCCTAATACCTGCCATCCCATTTTTTGTTATCAACCTCGTAATGGGCTTAACAGCAATTAAGACATGGA
>CAYUVE010000264.1:0-1888 GCA_964447985.1 uncultured Thiotrichales bacterium | reverse complement strand
CCCTATGAGCACCGCACAGCTCATTATTGAGTCCGGCAATAATGACTTTTGTCGTATCTTCTAGACCTTGCGGATATAGCGTTTCCACTGTTGGCAGGAACAAGGCATCAGCACCCTCTTCTACCAAGATATGCTTATCTTCTTCTAGTGTTCTGGGATAATCACCAAAGTCTTCATTTGCAGCGAATTGCGTTGGGTTAACAAATATACTGACAATAACTCGATCACAGCGCGCTCTGGCTCTTGCAACCAAGCTACGATGACCTGCATGCAAATTACCCATTGTGGGCACGAAGCCAATGGTTTGTTTTTGGCTACGCCACTCGGCGACTAAGGCTCGTAGCGCGGCGACACGATCTATGCTTTGCATTAATCGTAGCCATGTTCTTGTTGCGGGAATTCACCTTGTTTCACTGCAGCAACGTAGGCAGCAATGGCATCAGCGATTGAGCCAGCATCGACCATAAAATTACGCACAAACCGGGGCAACTTATGCTGGGTAATACCTAACATATCATAGAGCACTAATACTTGGCCGTCACAAGTCGCTCCAGCCCCTATACCGATAACCGGAATCGTTACATTGGCCATAATTTGATCTGTTAAGCTACGCGGGACACATTCTAAAACTAACATATCGGCGCCAGCATCCTGCAGTATCTTTGCATCCTCTACGATATTCTTTGCCTGCTCTGGATCTCGACCTTGAACTCGGTAGCCTCCGTATTTATTAACTGACTGAGGCAATAAACCAAGATGACCGCAAACAGGTATCCCCGCTTGTGACAATCGCTTAACTACCGGTACGATCTCTCGACCACCTTCTAGTTTTACGCCATGCGCTGCGCCTTCTTTCATTAGACGACCAGCATTGCTTACCGCTTGTTCTGGTGTGGGATAACTCATAAAAGGCATATCAGCCAGCACAAAGGCATGAGTATTACCTTCACTGACACAACGACAGTGATAAACCATTTCATCAACAGTGACTGGTAAGGTTGATTCTTTACCTTGAACCACCATACCAAGTGAATCGCCAACTAGCATGATATCGACGCCAGCCTGATCCAATAGCTGCGCAAAACCCGCATCATAAGCCGTTAAGCAAGCAATACGCTCGCCATTAGCTTTCATATCACGAATATTTGATAAAGTGAGTTTATGATCCACGCTGATCCTTGGAAATAATGAGTCTGCTTATAATTAATATAGGGTCTAAAGTTTATCAGGCAAGGGGTTGAAATAGTGACGCCCTCTGTCAATTCCCTCTATACGCGCTAGCAACATATCATAATCAGCATTACCCTCTGCAAGATTAATCTCTGATGCATTCACTATTAAGAGCGGCGAATCTTGATAATGATAAAAGAACTCAGCATAGGCGTCACTGACTTGTTGCAGATACTCGGCAGTAATACCCTTTTCGTAACTACTACCACGTTTCTCTACTCGTTTTAGTAATACATCTACCGGTGCTTGAAGATATACGACAAGATCTGGTCTAGGCATATCCAATGTCAACTGTTGATAAACTTGCTCATAGAGTTTTAGCTCATCATCATCTAGAGTGATCTCTGCAAAGAGCCGATCTTTTTCCATTAAAAAATCAGACACGCGTACAGTCTTAAACATATCACCCTGTCGTAGCTCTTGTAGTTGGCGCGAACGCTGAAAAAGAAAGAACAACTGCGTCGGCAAAGCCGCATCACGCGGATTTTTATAAAAACGACTTAAGAATGGGTTTTCGTCAGCACCCTCTAGAAGCAACTGCGTGCCAAAGGTTGCCGCTAAACGTCTTGCCAGAGTAGTTTTGCCAACGCCTATTGGACCCTCTACGACCCGCGCTTTATAGTCGTAGAGGGTCCAATAGGCGTTGGCTAGACGTCTT
>CAYUVE010000263.1:0-1905 GCA_964447985.1 uncultured Thiotrichales bacterium | reverse complement strand
GCGCCGGTGTTATCGCATTCTTAGCACTTATCATTGCCATAGCCGCATGTGGTGCCGCGTGGTGGTTATGGCAACAAGTCCAACTCAGCAAGCAAACACTGGGTACAGAACTCAATACAAACAATGAGTCGACCCAAACTGAAATCCGAAAAATAATGAATGAGGTCAATCATATTAATACCGACCTCGATGGAAAAATCACCCAGCAAAATCAGCAACTCGACACCTTGCAAGAAAACATAAGCAAAGCGCAAACCGAAACAGAACAAGTTGCCGAAACGCTAACGACCTTACATAGCAAGCTTAATATCAATCCAAAAATCGGTTGGCTTGTTGCAGAAGCAGAATATTTATTATCGATTGCTAATCAACAGCTGTTACTAACCACTAATATTGATAGCAGTATCGCTGCATTACGTAATGCTGATCAACGACTGCGTGAAACCGGTGATCCAGGCTTACTCGATATTCGCTCATTGATTGCTGATGAGGTTACCCAACTGCAATCTGTTGTTGTCGTCGACGTCGCCGGTGCAGCCTTAACATTGGCAAGCCTGCAAACACGCGTTGATGAGTTATCGCTAGCTGGGTTCGACAGTGTCGAAATAGAAAGCAACGAAAAAGATGAAAGCATAGAAGATAAGGCTCAAGAAGATAGCAATCAATTCAGCCAAGGCCTAAACACCGCTTGGCAATCGATAAAAGATTTACTTGCCATCAAAGTGAGAGAGCGTGGCGATAGCAGTACCGGCAATCCTTTATTAACACCAGACCAACGTGCATTGATCTATCAAAACCTACGTCTCAAGCTGGAAAGCGCAAGGTTATCTCTGGTTCAACGAGATGCCGTCACCTATAAACAAAGCCTAGAAATTAGCAAAGATTGGTTACGCAGCTATTTTGATGAAGACAATAAACGTAGCGCTTTAATTGAAACCCTTGAAGAACTCGAAAGCATCTCGCTGAAATTCAGCCCACCTGATATCTCCGGTTCATTGGATGCTTTGCGTTTATGGCAACGTCAACAGAATAACCGTGGTGAGTAAATCATGAAGCTGTTGATTTCCGCCTTAGTTGTCTTGTCACTTGGTGTGGCAATCGCCCTGTTTGCCAAGGACGACCCAGGGCATGCCATCTTAAGTTTCCAGAATCACACTATAGAAACCAGCGTGGTTTCATTGCTCGTCATTACCATTATTGTTTTTATCATATTATATTACGTGCTAAGACTTGTTGGCATCACGAGACGTGCACCTAAGAAGCTCGGCAATTGGTCACAAAAGCGTAAACACGAAAAAGCCCATAGCAGTATGGTGCGTGGCATGGTGGCACTTAACTCTGGTCAGTGGGAATTGGCCGAACACCTTTTACTCAGCAACATCGGTGATAGCGAAAAACCAGCCTTGAATTACATTTCAGCGGCACGCGCTGCACAGCAACAAGGTGCTCACCAAAGACGTGACCGATACCTAAAAATCGCGCATGAAATGGATGACAGCGTTGATATGACCATTGGCATCACGCAAGCTGAGCTACAACTTAACCAAGGCCAATATGAACAAGCCTTAGCAACGCTAAAACGCCTGCATAACCAATCGCCTAAAAACACGCTTATTATTAAATTACTTGCGCGTTTATATATCGAACTTAAAGACTGGGAACGACTGCTCGAAACACTGCCTTTGGTCAAAAAATATCGCGTCATGGAAAGCAAAGACTGTGATGCTTGGCAAAAAGAAGCTTATAAACAATTGATTATTGCAGCAGGCAGTACACACGATGGGGACCACTTAAAGCAAACGTGGGAACGTGTACCTAAGGCACTCAAACAAGACAACAATATCGCCGCTTACTACACGCAACAGTTAGCCGCTTGTGGCAACGTCGATGAAGCAATTAACCTTA
>CAYUVE010000262.1:0-1905 GCA_964447985.1 uncultured Thiotrichales bacterium | reverse complement strand
TAAGGTTAATTGCTTCATCGACGTTGCCACAAGCGGCTAACTGTTGCGTGTAGTAGGCGGCGATATTATTGTCTTGTTTGAGTGCCTTAGGTACGCGTTCCCACGTTTGCTTTAAGTGGTCCCCATCGCGTGTACTGCCTGCTGCAATAATCAGCTGCTTATAGGCTTCTTTTTGCCACGCATCGCAGTCTTTGTTTTCCATAACGCGATATTTTTTGACCAAAGGCAATGTTTCGAGCAGTCGTTCCCAGTCTTTAAGTTCGATATACAAACGCGCTAGTAATTTAATTATAAGCGTGTTTTTAGGCGATTGGCTATGCAGGCGTTTTAGCGTTGCTAGGGCCTGTTCATACTGACCTTGGTTAAGTTGTAGCTCAGCTTGCGTGATGCCTATGGTCATATCAACGCTGTCATCCATTTCATGCGCGATTTTTAGGTATCGGTCACGTCTTTGGTGAGCACCTTGTTGCTGTGCAGCGCGTGCCGCTGAAATGTAATTCAAGGCTGGTTTTTCGCTATCACCGATGTTGCTGAGTAAAAGGTGTTCGGCCAATTCCCACTGACCAGAGTTAAGTGCCACCATGCCACGCACCATACTGCTATGGGCTTTTTCGTGTTTACGCTTTTGTGACCAATTGCCGAGCTTCTTAGGTGCACGTCTCGTGATGCCAACAAGTCTTAGCACGTAATATAATATGATAAAAACAATAATGGTAATGACGAGCAATGAAACCACGCTGGTTTCTATAGTGTGATTCTGGAAACTTAAGATGGCATGCCCTGGGTCATCTTTGGCAAACAGGGCGATTGCCACACCAAGTGACAAGACAACTAAAGCGGAAATCAACAACTTCATGATTTACTCACCACTGTTATTCTGTTGGCGTTGCCATAGACGTAAGGCATCTAGTGAACCAGAGATATCGGGTGGGCTGAATTTCAGCGAGACGCTTTCGAGTTCATCAAGGGTTTCAATTAAAGCGCTACGTTTATTGTCATCATCAAAATAGCTGCGTAACCAATCTTTGCTAATTTCTAAGCTTTGTTTATAGGTAACGGTATCGCGTTGAACCAGAGATAAGCGCGCACTTTCTAGCTTGAGACGTAGGTTTTGATAGATCAATGCACGTTGGTCAGGTGTTAATAAAGGGTTGCCAGTGCTGCTATCGCCACGTTCTCTCACTTTAATAGCGAGTAGATCTTTTATTGACTGCCATGCCGTATTTAAGCCCTGGCTAAACTGGTTGCTACTTTCTTGTGTACTGCTTTCCTTGGTTTCATCTTCTTCAGTACTTGCTGTTTCGACACTGTCAAACCCGGCTAGTGATAACTCATCAACGCGTGTTTGCAGACTTGCCAATGTTAAGGCGGCACCGGCGACATCAACGACGACTACGGATTGCAGTTGGGTAACCTCATCAGCAATCAATGAGCGAATTTCGAGTAAACCTGGATCACCGGTTTCACGTAGTCGTTGGTCAGCATTACGTAATGCAGCAATACTGCTATCAATGTTAGTCGTGAGTAACAGCTGTTGATTAGCAATCGATAATAGATACTCGGCTTCCGCAACAAGCCAACCGATTTTTGGATTGATATTAAGCTTGCTGTGTAAGGCCGTTAGTGTTTCGGCAACTTGCTCGGTTTCGGTTTGCGCTTTGCTTATGTTTTCTTGCAAGGTGTTGAGTTGCTGATTTTGCTGGGTGATTTTTCCATCGAGGTCAGTATTAATATGATTGACCTCATTCATTATTTTTCGAGTCTCGGTTTGAGAGTATTGAAAGTTATAATCTTGCTGTGCGATCAGCGATAAAGTGCCAAGTTTTATTTGTTGCCATAACCACCATGTAGCACCACATGCGGCTATGGCAATGATAAGTGCTAAGAATGCGATAACACCGGCGC
>CAYUVE010000261.1:0-1936 GCA_964447985.1 uncultured Thiotrichales bacterium | reverse complement strand
CCGGATGCTTTTCTAGCAAAGTATGGCCATTAAAATGGAAATCCCCTACTAAAGGCGCCTCAACACCTAGGGCATCAAGCCTGTCTCGAATATGAGGGACTTGTCTCGCAGCCTCTTCGTTATTAACTGTAATCCGCACAACCTCGGAGCCCGCTTTTGCTAGAGCAGCCACTTGCTGCACCGTCGATGCTAAATCTGCAGTATCCGTATTGGTCATCGACTGAACCATGACGGGCGCGCCTCCACCAACCGTGATTTTTCCTACTTTTACCGCAACCGTTGCTTTACGCTCTACCGGATTACTCACCTGCTTCATACCTAACCTATAAACATGTATAAGGCGAGTATTGTAAACGATTGATAAGCGCCTAGAGATGCTAAGTGGCTACAAGCTTATAGGTTCATCATTTCTTAAAACGCAAGCGTTATCGAAATAGAAATTATTCTTATTTACCTTTAGAAACAATAACTTAAGTTGACTTAAACAGTGCCGATTGATAGCATATTCCAAATTCGTAATGAAGCAAAACCCGGTCATACTGGTTTATTTTTAACAGGAGAGAGCAAAATGAAAGGTGACCCCAAAGTCCTAGATTATTTAAACGGCGCATTAAAAAATGAGCTGACGGTTATTAATCAGTATTTTTTGCACGCAAAAATGCTCGATAACTGGGGCTTAAAGAAACTCGGTAAAAAAGAGTACGAAGAGTCCATCGAGGAAATGAAGCATGCCGACGAACTCATTGAACGCATCTTGCTACTCGAAGGCCTGCCTAACCTGCAAGACCTTGGAAAATTATTAATTGGCCAAGACGTACCAGAAATTCTTGCAGCCGACCTAAAACAGGAATATATCGGTCATGCTCATTACAAAGAAGGCATTGCTTATTGTGAAGAAGTGAAAGACTACGTCACACGCGATCTTTTCACTCATATATTGGAAGACGAAGAAGAGCATATTGATTGGCTTGAAACTGAAATCGAGTTAGTCAACCAACTCGGCGTACAAAACTATCTGCAATCTGCTGCTTACGATATGCCTGAATAAGCAACAAGCACTTAGCGTCAGGAACAAAAAAAGGGCTGCAAATGCAGCCCTTTTTATTGATAGAGAGAGAGTGAGAAAAAAAGCGTGGTCTCCTCTGTTTATTGACCCTACTTAAGTTTGACTCGGCACGGCCAAATGGTCCGAAATACACGACTGCATCATGTCTGAAACAAAATAGCCACACTGACGCTCATGCTGAGAGGCTATGGACTCTTTAATACATTCTTTAGCATGACAAGAGCATTTACCGCATTGCGTCGCCACACCTAGCTTGCAAGAAAGCTCTTTAAGAGAACGCGCTCCATCATCAACTGCCGATTCGATATCGCGCTCCGTCACACCATGACATAAACACACATACATCAGAGAAACCACTCCACAGTTAAAAACTGAGTGTGTTTAATCTAATGCAAATGAGAATGATTGTCAATACTATTTTTGAAGGAAAGAGAACTGGTCACCTTTATCCGCTTCCGAGTAATTGGAACATGCGAAATCCCGCGATATACGTTCCTGCTGCCGAACCGAGCGTAGTTAATAGAAATACCAGCAAGGTACGAGAAACACGATTCTGATACCAACCCTTAAGCGAGGTAACGTCTGTTCTGAGGCTTCTAAAATCGATCACACGCGGCTTTCTTAATAGGGTCTCCACAAGCCCAGTGACCATGCCAACGCCTAACATAGGGTTCAACGATGTGAATGGCGCGGCGAAAAAAGCGGTGATAATCGTCAGCGGGTGCGCTGCGGCAATAATGCCACCCAAGGCGGCTAGTCCACCGTTAATCAGCAACCATACAGATAACAGCTGCCAGCCCAATTCAGGGCTGCGTAAAAAACCGATAACAAAACCGGCTATCACTAATGCCGCAATCAGCCAGGGTAGCC
>CAYUVE010000260.1:0-1959 GCA_964447985.1 uncultured Thiotrichales bacterium | reverse complement strand
CAGTATTTTCATCACAAACTAACTCTTTTTCTCTTCTACCACTTCGTCACGCTTCGCAAACAAAGCATCCCATATCAGCAGTATTGCACCTAGTGTAATCGCTGAATCAGCTATATTAAATGCTGGCCAATACCAGTCCTGATAATACACTTGGATGAAATCGACAACATGGCCAAAACGTACTCTATCGATAACGTTACCTAGCGCACCGCCGAGTATAAAACCCAAGGCAATAGCCAGAAGCCTCTCTTCCTTAGTCAAGCGCCAAAGCCACACGACCAGAACTATGCTCACCACGATAGCTAAGCCAGACAGAATCCAACGACCTGCATCACCCCAATCGTCAAATATGCTAAAAGCAACACCGGTATTGTAAGCCAAGGTCATATTGAGCCCGGGGAATATGGCTACCGGATCATACAAAACCAAATCCGCTTCGGCCCAAATTTTTGTCAGTTGATCAACAACGATAACGAAAACGGCGATACCAATGCCTAATTTAAATAAGGGTTTCATAAATCAATCAGAAGAAATGGCGTGGCTCACCATCCCCTTCAATATTTTCCACACAGCGTCCACACAAAGTCGGATGTTGAGCATAACTACCTACGTCAGCACGCCGATGCCAACAGCGTTCACACTTAGTATTTGTTGATGCAAGCGCTTTAATTTTAATAGGCTGCTCTCCTACCATCGCTTCCATAGCTTCGGTGTCAACCGTATCTTCATTCTTCACTTCAGCATCAGAGGTAATAAACGCGAAGCGCAACTCGTCTTTCGCAACGTCTAAAGCATCATGTAACTCTCCGTTACAAAAGACAGCTATATCAGCATCAAGAGAGGAACCTATATCACCGGCAACACGCAGCTCTTCTAGTCGCTTTGCTACCGTCGCGCGAACATCAAATATTGATTGCCATTGTTGGTCTGAAATTTTTGCCTTAGCTTCTGCTTTAGGCAACTCATACCATGTTTCTGTAAATACGGTTTCTGAACGCTCGCCTGGCAGATATTGCCAAATCTCATCAGCGGTAAAACTTACAATCGGCGCCAACCAACGCGATAAAGCTTCGGCAATGTGAAACATCGCAGTCTGCGCTGAACGTCGCGCATGGCTGTTTGCAGGCGTCGTATACTGCCTGTCTTTAGTGATATCGAGATAAAGACTACCAAGTTCATTGGCACAGAAGTTATGCACGCGTTGATAAATACGATGAAACTCAAAAGCCTCATAAGCCGCAATGACATCTTCTTGTACTTTCTGCGCAGCTTCTACCGCCCAACGGTCCAGAGCAATCATGTCATTAATATCAACGCTATCTGTTGCCGGGTCAAAACCATCCAAGTTCGACAATAAATAACGCGCGGTATTACGCATACGTCGATAAGCATCCGCAGTGCGTTTTAGAATCTCATCGGAGACGGTCATCTCACCACTATAGTCAGTCGCTGATACCCAAAGCCGTAGGACATCGGCACCCAACTGGTTCATCACTTTTTGTGGCGCGACGACGTTACCCTTAGACTTAGACATCTTCATGCCCTTAGCATCCACCGTAAAACCGTGGGTCAATACAGTTTTATAAGGCGCACCAAAATTCGCATCGGCATCAGCTTCGTCATGAATAGCCACAGACGTTAACAAGGATGATTGAAACCAACCTCGATGCTGGTCTGAGCCTTCAAGATATAAGTCTGCAGGGAAAGGTAGGCTTTCACGTTGCCCTAATACCGCCTCATGGGTCACACCAGAGTCAAACCACACATCCAGGGTATCGGGTATTTTTTCATAACGTGTTTCATCTATCCCAAGATCTTCTGGTGTTAGATCAAACCAAGCATCAATTCCGTTTTCTTCTACTCGCTGGGCGACTTGTTCAATTAATTGTTCTGTATCTGGGTGGAGACTACCGCTTTCCTTATCAACAAACACGGCAATCGGCACACCCCAGGTGCGCT
>CAYUVE010000259.1:0-2036 GCA_964447985.1 uncultured Thiotrichales bacterium | reverse complement strand
TTATTTTACCTCGTTTAAATCACCTAATCTCGCTTAACTTAGTGCCATTCGAGTCTGACCCCATGAACACTTAAAAGTAGTGAACAATACTGCGGCAGTGACTTTGTACTCGCTGTTTATTGTGGCAGCTACAGCCAGACCTGCCAGCATACCCGCACTAGCGGCAGCGAATGACATACCAAATTTTGTTACTTTAAATACAACATGCTCGTAAAGAAAATTATTAACTCTTTTATCGACGCAATGCTTACCAAAAAAGAACATGATTACTGCCGCTGACATTGTACTAACAACGAATAAGCCCATAATTGATCTAGGGGCTAAACTTTCCATAAAAATAGCAGTAACTTCACGAGCATATTCACCACCTATATACTCCATCGGAGTCATTATAAGAGCGCTAAATATAAAAAATGCAAATGAATCCAAAATCAATTCTTTTATTTTACCGAGCACGCTATCTCCTTTTTGAGTGCTAACGCTAGCGGTGAGGTGCATGCCGTAGTGGTGGGCAATGTGTGCTATTCAAGCATACAATTGGCCGCCGCGGAGGTATGTCCCTCTCGACCGCCATTGTTAGGCGTTACTCCTCGATACCTCCAGCGCCTTTGATTTACGCACAGCATTTTTAGCATAGCTTTTTTCACCAAGCCGCTGAGTGAGGATCCAGATAAAAGCCCACCATGGCATCTTTGCTGTCCAGCGACCAAATTTTCGCGGAACCTTATTTTTCTGTTTGCGGCCGGGATCAAGGTTCACTGTGCCGACAACCACCCCTTCTTGCCCCGGCCCAAGTTGACCCAAAAGAGTTCCATTACCGTCAGCAACAGCACTGAACCCAGGAAACTCGACGTCTTGGGGAGGAAAATTAGCCGGAAGTTTAGTGACCAAGCGGCCGACTTTATTTGACATTATAACTGGGATTCCCATAAGTCGCGCTGTCTCAGCAGTCCCATCTCGAAGTGCTGCGTTCAAGACATCTGCATCTCGCTGTCGAATGGGAAACTTTGCCTCGAAAGAGGCACCTGAGAATGGACGAAGATATAAGTCAATTTGTCCTTCATGGAGATCTGAGTAGCGTTCATAAAGAGCATTTTCAAAACAAATACCCACGCCAATTCTACCAATTGGCGTATCAAACCAGTGCGGATCATTGCCAGCGGTAAAGAAATAAGCTTCGAATGATGCAGGGGGATTTTTTCGAACGCGCCCGGCGATTTGACCATCTGGATCAGTAAGAACGAATGTATCGTAGAAGTGCTCGCCTTCAGCTTCTAGAAAAGTCGTTCCAAGAAATATCCCTAGGCGCTGGGATACCGAACGCATCCATTGGGTAGTTGGGCCATTGAATGGCTCCGCTGTGTCCCAAATCGTCTCTGTGAGCGTATAACCGCCGGACATGAGTTCTGGGAGAAGAACAAGTTTTGCACCTTGGCTAGCTGCCTCCTCAACAAAGTTCGAGGCACGCCTCAAGTTTCCTTCAAGATCGCCAAATTCACAAGCAAGCTGAACGGAAGCAACGGTGATAGTGGTTGTATTCATATGGTAAATTCCAATGATATTTTACGCCTAACGGTTGAATTAAGCGGCGCCGGTTACGGCGTCCGGCCGCGAAGCGGCAACCTTGCATGATTTGTTATAAGGCAGCAAAACTCTAGTCTCCAATAAACTTCAAATAAGTATGTACTTTTCTATCTGCTTGCTTAGATAACTTTAATACTTTCTTGCCATGTTCTTTAGCCTTTGGGTTTTTACATTTTTCTATCGCAACTTCTAACTCCTTAATTAATACAGGAATTTGCCCCTGATTAAAAATGGTATCGCCATATGGGTCCACAAAACGTAAACATATTGATGAATTATCACTGAAATCAGGTAATAGTTCGGCTACTAGATCATAAGGGTCAAATAATTCTTGGATCTTTTCCCCAACTTCAGATTGAATTCGTGCATCAATTCCCATGATTTAGAATGCTTGCCTTATAACGTCTCAAGCTGCGGCGCTGTAAAGCGTCCGACAGCCTTGACTTGTTATG
>CAYUVE010000258.1:0-2038 GCA_964447985.1 uncultured Thiotrichales bacterium | reverse complement strand
CCCGTCGTCGTCATCTCGATGCATTAGAAAGAACCCTGTCACATATCAAAGCAGCACAACATCATTTAAGCCAACAAGTCGGTGAGTTGGTCGCCGAAGAACTTACCATCGCGCAAAACAGCCTTAGTGAAATTACGGGAGAGTTCAGCAGCGACGATTTGCTAGGCGAGATTTTTTCGAGTTTTTGCATAGGCAAGTAGGCAAGTGTTTTTATTTAATACGCTAATGTGAAGCAGCCGTGATAAATCCACGCCGAGATGTGGACAAAATGAGCCTTACTAAACACGGGTTATATTCATGAGACAGCTTTACACCGTATTTATCGCTTTAGCCTTTTCCATCTTGGTGGGTACCTTGCTCGTCGTCTTTGCGCAAAGCAAGGCCGAGGCCGCCGATGTCGAAGTGGCTGATTTCATTAACCTGCTAACCGACGATCGTCAACGAACACGCGCCACGTTTAAAAAGATCGAGTCGGATTGGCAACCCGGTTACGCCATGATGTTAGTTGAGGTGATGACCTTAACACGCAATACCTCGGTTACCGATAGAATTATTGATTTATTAGAAGATAAAACAGGCCAAAGACATAGTTTCGATGTACAAGCCTGGCGACAGTGGTTATGGAATCAACCGGAAAATGATTATCAGCATTATGCTGAATTTAAGTCACAGTTATACCGGTTAATAGATCACAAATTTGGTCCATACTTTAATGATAAGCGTAAAAAAACGATTCGCCTCGATGAAGTGGTTTGGGGCGGTGTACTACAAGATGGTATTCCTCCATTACGACAACCAAAAATGCTTGATGCGGATGATGCTGATTATCTAGACGACAGTAATATTATTTTTGGTATTGAAGTCAACGGAGATGCGCGTGCTTATCCAAAACGGATAATGGCATGGCACGAAATGTTTGTCGATGAAGTGGGAGGAAAACCTGTCGCCGGAGTTTACTGCACACTTTGCGGTAGCATGATTTTGTATGACACCGTGGTGGACGGTAAAAACTATCAAATTGGTACCAGCGGCTTTCTTTATCGCTCAAATAAGTTGATGTATGACCAAGCTACGCAATCACTTTGGAATACCCTATGGGGTACACCGGTTATTGGGCCATTGGTGGATAGAGGAATACAGTTTGATCGATTAAGTATTGTTACTACTACATGGAAAGAATGGCGTCGTCGTCACCCGCAAACCAAAGTTTTATCTTTAGATACCGGACATCGTCGTGACTACGGTGAAGGCGTGGCTTACAAAGAATACTTTGCAACAGATAATTTAATGTTTGGCGTACCCCAGCGTGATGGCAGGCTTAAAAACAAAAGCGAAGTCTTGGGGCTTGTGTTCGCAGCAGACCCAGACAAACCCTTAGCGATATCAGCTAAATATTTAAAAGATAATCCGCTTTATCACGGTCGCCTAGGTAGCACCGAATTCGTTGTGTTGACAGATAATAGCGGTGCTAATCGCGTTTACGATGGCACAGATTTACATTTCACTTCTTGGGATCAAAATAATACCGTCAAAGATGAGCAGGGCCGAGTATGGCGATTGACCGAAAGCGGCCTGCGCACTGATGATGGTAAAAAACGCGCACGCTTACCGGCTCACCGAGCATTTTGGTTTGGCTGGTTTTCTGCTTACTCGCACACTCAGCTAGTCCATTAGGGATAGCAATAGCCTCATTAAGAAAAACTAATGATTGTATAAATACATACAATTTCACACATCGATAGATTTTTTAGATACTACTCCTGAACTTATTTTTTGACCCTTTTATTCACTCTTTTAGGAGATTTCATTATGAAAACTGTATCTACGACTATCGCCGCTATCGCTCTTTTCGGTTCAATGGCTGCTCAAGCTGATTCTAATCTAGGCCACTTCGGTCCTTACGCTCAAGCTAACGATAACCAAGTTGTTTCTGCTGGTGAGCAAGTCGCTGTTCCTGCAGAAGGCCGTATGAATGCTTATGCACCAGCAGTAGAAGTTGAAACTGGCCACGAGCAAATCGCTATTAGCCCAGAAGGTC
>CAYUVE010000257.1:0-2051 GCA_964447985.1 uncultured Thiotrichales bacterium | reverse complement strand
GGGTCATTTAAGCGTGTCGTAACACCTTTTTCAGCATAGACTTTTTCTAAAGCAGAGAGAATCTTAGTAGCAATATCTGATACTTTTATCGGCACGACAACCGCTTCACCCCCGGATGTCGCAGCACGGCGCAACTGATATTCAACGATACTGCGCATACGTTCAATTTGCTCATCAAATACCTGCACCGTTTTGCTATCGATGCCAGATGTCGTTTCTACAGTACTACGCATTAATGCCAAAGGTGTCTTGAGACTATGTGCAAGATTATCAAGCGTATTACGATAGCGCACTAAACGCTCGTGATTACCATGTATCAGCGAGTTAATATTTTCTGTTAAACCTGACAACTCTTGTGGGTAGCTGCCCTCAAGCCGTGTTTTTTCACCAGTTTTAATCGCATCAAGATCTTTTTCCGTACGCCGTAATGGTGCCAAGCTCCACTGCAACACACTACCTTGTACTAATAGTAAAATAATCGATACAGCACCTAGCCAGCCCCATAATATACGGCGAAAACCAGCAATCAACTCATCTGTATCGGTGGAATCCGTGGCGACACTAAAGGTATAGCCAAGCGGTTCTTCTTCTAATTCAGAACCACCGCCCCATGTAACACCAATACTATAGGCATAAACATCCGCTTCTTCTTCAATACCGAATCGCTCAAAACTACTATTACCACTAGAAAGACCGGAGCGAAAAGGAATATCCAGTCCTGCCATAGATGCGGAATACCAACCATGCTGCCCATCATTGCTGACAAAACGTGCGAACAAACCAGAATTTGAACGGCTAAAACGTTCTTCAGGTAAAGAGTCAATAAGACGCATTACACCGTCTTCACCCTGCTCAGATAGTGCGATCAATACACCAGCATAACCTTGCAAACGATCATGCAAACTCGACTTCGTGCTATTACTGAAGGCGCGCTCTAAGGTAACGCCGGTAATACCAAAAAACAGTACTAATACCAGTGTTAGCGAAACCAGTAGCCGCGCCTGAAGCGATGACATCAGTCGCTGTTTCGATCCAGAGTAAAACGATAACCTTGACCACGTAGGGTCTCAATCGGTTTAATAGTATTTTCTGGATCGAGTTTACGCCGCAAACGACCAATGAATACTTCAATAACATTACTATCACGGTCGAAGTCTTGGTCATAAATATGCTCAGTCAACTGACTCTTAGACACAACAGCGCCGCTATTGAGCATAAGATATTCTAGGGTTTTATACTCATAAGCGGTCAAATCAACTTCTTCATCATTGACTGTTACCCGACGAGAGCGAGTATCTAAAGCAATTGGATCACAAAGCAAAATCGGTTGCGACCAACCGCTAGAGCGTCGCAATAAGGCTTGAACACGCGCTAGTAATTCTTCGATATGAAATGGCTTAACTAAATAGTCATCCGCGCCAGCATTAAGCCCTTCGACTTTTTCTTCCCAACGGCCTCTTGCGGTCAGTATCAGGATTGGATAAGACTTGTCCTGCTTGCGTAAGTCTTTAATCAAATCGATGCCATCGATTTTAGGTAAGCCTAGATCGATAATCGCTGCATCAAAAGGATACTCAGTTCCAAGATATTGGCCTTCTAAGCCATCAGCTGCGGCATCCACAGCATAACCTTCTTTTTTTAAACGTGACTGCAGCTGTTCACGTAACGAGGATTCATCTTCTACTAACAATAAACGCATTGATTAGATCCCAAATGAGCTTTAGTAATGCTTACTATAGCGAGAGAAAAAGCTGGACACAAAAAAGCCGACCCTTTTGGGGTCGGCTTTTATTTTTTGTCAGCACCCTGTCTTACAGAGTTCTACAAAGCGATCCTTATAGGCTAAGGATAAAGTCGGTCAACTTCTCGATATTCTCATCACTTACACGTGGTGAGTAAGGAGGCATTGCAGCAGTAATACCTTGATCTGCCCAAACACCTTTACCGCCTTTAGCAATCTTGTTTAAAAGATGTGCTTTACCGGCTTCTTTATCACCAGCATATTTGGCTGCAACATCTTTCCAAGCTGGGCCAAGAACTTTTCTGTCAAT
>CAYUVE010000256.1:0-2092 GCA_964447985.1 uncultured Thiotrichales bacterium | reverse complement strand
ACCGAATGCAATCAAACATGTTCTGATCGGCTTTCGCTGCGCAGGCGACTTGTAATCAATAGTATGACTCGTCATTTCATTATCGTTTTTGTTTTTTTGGTCGCGTCAACTGCGGCTTTCGCCGAGATAAAAACGCCACCATTTATCAGCGAAGAAGATCAAGGCTTCTTAGACCAACATTGGCACACCACTATTCCTTTACAAGGTGAGCCACCAGAAGGGTTTAGCGATATTGAGTCGTCATTGGATCCAGCCTCATGCGGGCTGTGCCATGAACAGCAATATAAAGACTGGCAAACCACCTTTCATGCTCGAGCTATGGGGCCAGGGATACTTGGTCAAGTTATCGATATGCTCAATAACGGTGATAATGCGCAAGCGCAAGTTTGTTGGAGCTGCCACACCCCTTTAGCCGAACAGCAAGAAGTTTTAAAAACTAACGATCAGTGGCAAGACAACAACCACTTTGACCAAGCACTACAGCATTCAGGTCTCGTTTGCGCGGGCTGCCATGTCAGGCAGCATCAACGGTTCGGCCCTCCAAGAAAAAACACGCCGGAAGAACTTGGCCTGATCGATGACGGCGACCAACCCCATGACGGTTTTACTGCAACCACTGCCTTTTCCAATTCTGCGTTTTGCGCAAACTGCCATCAGTTTAAGGAAAACGGTTTTGCTTTAAATGGCAAGCTGTTAGAAAACACTTACGCGGAATGGCAAGACAGTCAATACGCTGAGCAAGGCATTCATTGTCAAAATTGTCATATGCCAGACCGACGCCATATCTGGCGCGGTATTCATGATCAAGAAATGACTCGAACGGCTGTCTCTATAGAAGTCAGTTCACCGAGCATCGAACACCAATTAGGCGAAATATACGAGGCGCGAGTTAAAATCACCAATTCAGGTGCTGGCCATTATTTCCCGACTTATGTTACGCCGAAAGTATTTGTACAAGCACAATTTATCAATACTGAAGGCAATGTAATTAAAGATTCTCTACAGGAAGCAGTGATCGGACGCGAAACAACACCCAACCTATCACGTGAACTGTATGACACGCGCATTGCACCTGGCGACCACGTAGATGTTATCTACCGTGAAGCACTTCGAGAAGACCCTGCTGAGTTAGAAATTAAAATCATTGTCGAACCCGATCACTTCTACGAACGCTTTTATAAACTCCGCCTCGCTAATATGGGTAATGGCCCCAGTGCCGACCTATTAAAACAAGCATTAGCGGATACACAGTCATCTCATTTCACCCTATTTGAACAGCGTTTTCCTATTAACGTTAACCTCGATAGCTTAGCACCCGCAGATATCAACTCTCCTCTTGCAAGTACGCCCGACAAAAAACCACTTTCTGCAAACAATGTCCACGAGCTCTACTGGAATGATGATGACATTACATGGCATGACTACCCAACCGGATTAGCCCTTGCGAAAGAACAAAACAAACCTGTATTACTCGTTTTCTACGCAGACTGGTGCTCAACCTGTCATGCCTATCAGCCCTTATTTGAAGACCATGACTTGGTTACTTTGAGCGAGGAGTTTGTGATGGTTCGTGTTAACACTGATTATCATCCTGAAATTAACCGAGCTTACATACCTCAGGAAGAATGGGAATACGTACCCAGAACCTTTGCGCTATATCCTAATGGCAGCCGTATAGATAATATCTACGCCAAGAATAAAGCACCGCGCTACTTTCTCAGCGCCAGCGACCCAAATGAGTTCTTATTTACGATGCGCGCCGCTCTGCTTTACAGCCAAGAATGGGCGAAATCTAACTGAAAACTGTAAGTTTGGTTACACCAAACGCGACAATTCCCCGCTATCCAATAAAATGTCACATTATCCAGGCAAAATGCTCTCTCTAGAATTAATTTTCACTGGATTTTTACCGATTCGTGAAGAATCACTTGGGTGATTAAGGGATAGTTAATACATACCGATATATCCTAGCTTATATGGAAATAGCTTAACGAAGAGGTACTCCAATGATGAAACCACTATTTCAACCACGTAATATATTGCTGCTATTCGTACTTTTTTTAGTACCTACATTTATTGCAAATTATTCCTT
>CAYUVE010000255.1:0-2094 GCA_964447985.1 uncultured Thiotrichales bacterium | reverse complement strand
GTCAGCAGTGTCGATTCAATAAAAGAAAGGTTGGTTTACTTATAGAAAGTAAACGCTGTGTCATTAAGTGTGATTGTGGTTTTACGATGTCTCAAATAAAGATGTATTCCAGCAGTCTGTGCGGCTACTGCCGCGCAGCCCACCGTTTACTGCGTAGCAAAGGTGTAGAAAATTACGAAACCATTAGCGTTGATGGCGATCGCGCAATGCGAGCGCATATGATGCAAATTAGCGGTCGTCACACAGTACCGCAGATATTCATCGGTGATCGGCATATCGGCGGTTATACCGATCTCGCTGCCTTGGATGCGGCGGGCGAATTGGATGAGTTGCTAAAAACTGCCTAACTCACGGATTTATTTAGTAATTAATTCTATATATCGTCATGTTTTTGACGATATATAGGGCTATATTAAGTCCCCATACACCTAATTTAGGCTATATTATTGATATAGTCGAAGTGGAGGGGAGTGATGACAGAATTGGCTGAAACAACCCAGGCTCCGGTTGCAAAAAAGGGGCTTAGTGGTTTCAAAATCTTCGGTATCGTATTGTTGGCGATGCTGGTGGCGATTGCCATCGCTTTTTTTGCCATTAGAGCCTATTTCTTCCCCAGTGATTTTAGTCCCGTAGAGCTAAGTGTAAAAGAACAACGGACGCTGAGTAGTAAGCTGTCAGTACTCGGTTTAGGCGATTTATCAGTAGGAAAAGAGTCATCGGCGGAAGAAAAGCCAAAAGCGCTTAAGCCCGAACGTTATAGCGAATCCGATGCTGATCGTGAGGTGACTTTCAGTCAGCGCGAGGTCAATGCCTTGGTCGCTAATAATACGGATATGGCTGAGCGCTTAGCGATTGATCTGTCGGACGATCTCGTTAGCGCAAAAATGCTTATGCCCATGGATGAGGATATGCCTTTGGTGGGTGGTAAAACACTTAAACTCAAGGCTGGACTGGGTCTTTCTTATGAAGAAGAACGTGCTGTGGTCGTGTTAAAAGGTATCAGCGTGATGGGAGTGCCGATTCCTAACGCTTGGTTAGGTGGTATGAAGAATATTGATTTGGTGAAAGAGTTTGGTGGTGAACAAGGTTTTTGGAAGGCCTTTGCAGATGGTATTGACTATTTAAATGTAGAAGATGGCAATCTGACGATCAAGTTAAAAGAATAGTCCGTATAACCCTCCCTGACATAGTTACTCATAACGCCCGCTTTGCGGGCGTTTTTTGTTGGTAAATGACTTGCTAGATTAACGATTTTTGAGAATAATCCGCTAACACTTATAGCCTCTCTTAATATAGGGTTTTAGTTTTAATGATTAGCCGCAGAAAATTACTCTTAGGCGCCGCTGCATCGACTGTTGCCTTACATGCGCCAAGTTCACTCGCTACATTGATCGTGCCCGGCGAGCGTCGCTTGTCAATCTATAACCAACATACTGGGGAAAGTGTTAGGGCGACGTACTGGGCTGATGGTGAATTTATCCCTGAAGAGTTGCAAGCGATTAGTCATGTACTGCGTGATCATAGAACAGACGAGATGATTGATATCGATACGAAATTGCTCGACCAGCTAAACCTATTACAGGCAAAGGTGGGCAGCAACGGTCGTTATGAAATTATTTCGGCATATCGTTCACCCAAGTCTAATGCCAAGCTCTATCAATCAACAGAAGGGGTGGCGACAAATAGCTACCATATGTATGGCCGCGCCATTGATGTGCGTTTGCCGGGTGTGGAGTTAAAACATCTCCATGCCGCGGCGATTAATATGCATGCGGGTGGCGTGGGTTATTATCCAAAATCGCGTTTTATTCATTTGGATAGCGGTGATATTCGTCGTTGGTAGTCAGTGTTTGCTCATGTGCTGTGCTTGTTACTATTGTGTTTGCCCTACAAAGGCATGAGTTACTGCTGTCCTAGATAATCACCCTTCGACGCTCACCCTTCGACAAGCTCAGGGTGATTGAGGTGTACACTCATTCTTACCTTAGAGACTTCTGATCCTCATGTCATCATACTTAGGATCTAATCTGGCCGTTCCCCCCTGAGCTTGTCGAAGGGAGCTTGTCGAAGGGAGCTTGTCGAAGGGAGCTTGTC
>CAYUVE010000254.1:0-2122 GCA_964447985.1 uncultured Thiotrichales bacterium | reverse complement strand
AAAGTTTACGTCCTTTAGATCCTCGTTTGGCGCCTCCCAATAATGGTCAGAGCGTCGCCGCCAACGATGCTGTCGCCGCCTATGTAGGTAATAGCGCGGTGTTCTCGGGTGTGCAGCAAAGGGTTGATACTTTCGCTTAGAACGCTGGCTTAGCTGCTCCTATCACATTTTGAGTAATACTCTTAGTTAATTCTCCCTCGACAAACTCCCTTCGACAGGCTCAGGGTGAACGCTGGGTGGTTTGGGAATTGCTAACCTGGGGCTAAAAATTTAAGAACCATTAAACACACTCCATTCACCCCGAGCCTGTCGAGGGGTAAACCCTGTTTCGGTGTATCACTACCTATTCTTGCTACCACTTGATCTCAAACCTGAAACAGGAGTAAGTACCAGATTTATTCCGCGCTAAACCAGATATCCCCATAATAGGTTTTTGCAGTACCTTGCGTATTGTCACTGTCTGTCATGATGGCAACGGCTTTTAGTTTGCTGATATCTTTACCCATATAACGTTTAACGTCTGCAGCCACATCGCGTTTGTATGTTTGCCATTCTTTAAGATTACTTTCGCCAGATTCGACGACAAGCATGGTTACTTTATCGCTAAAGGCGTTGATCCAGCTATCTTCTTCAGCATGCTGTCTTGACCACACATAATTTAACGATGCCGCGTTCCAAAAACCAAAGCCCGTGCTAAATATGATGTAGATGCGAGCGCCGTAATCATCGCCTTGCATAAGTTTTTCTGAAGCGGCACCGCTAGGCAGTTGGTCGACTTTCCAGGTCCAGTTTAGATAAGGAGTTTTGCTAAGGTCTACAGATTCTTGGCAAATCAAGCTCGATGCACTAATTTTACTGCCGGCTTCGATGGCAGATTTTCCATCGATATCAACCAAGCTGTATTGAGTGTTTCCCTCGAAACTTTTGTGTCGCCATTGCGAGATCTCATCTGCGCTAAAATATGGGTTCTCAGCATAAACAGTTTGTGCTGCGCTTAGTAGGCACAGGATTGTTAGTAAGGCAGAAACATGTGTTTTGGCTAAATTGGAAATATGCATACGTAAAGCATAGTACGAATTGATCATAGATGAATCACAAAATTATCGATGTATTACTCGCAGTAATAAAGGATGAGGACGGACGTTATTTAATCGCGCAACGGCAAGATCCTTGTCGCTATGCGGGATTTTGGGAGTTCCCGGGTGGTAAAAAAGAGTCGGGTGAGTCACGACTAGCGGCTTTACAAAGGGAATGCAAAGAGGAGCTAGATATCGATGTATCTAAAGCTAGGCCACTATTCCAATGGTGTTATCAATATCCCGATCGACATGTGCGGCTCGACGCATGGTTAGTACAAGATTACTCAGGTAAACCGCATGGTGCTGAAGGACAGTCGTTGCGTTGGCTGTCTTTAGAGGAGTTTGACCAAGTTAATTTTCTCGAAGCAAATAAAATCATGAATAACGTGCTCTCCTTACCTGAGAGCTACGCGATTACTCCGGAGTTTGACCAGGTCACAGATTTCTATACCGAGCTAGAAGAGTTGCTTGCAAAAGATATTAGCTTGCTTCAGTTTCGTGCTAAAAAGCTTGAGCAAAAAGATTATAAAAAGCACGCTAAGCAAATAGCGGAGCGTTGCCTGGCTAATAAGGTTATTCCTCTATTTAACTCTGCGCCAGAGTTTGTTCAATCGCTTCCAGGCGCAGGCTTGCACTTAGACTCTACTCAACTTATGAGTTTAAAAAGCCGCCCGATTAGTAGTGACAGATGGTTATCAGTATCCTGTCATAATGCGGAAGAGTTAGGACAGGCAGAGCGTATTGATGCTGATATGGCATTGCTATCGCCAGTATTGCCAACATCAACGCATGCTCATGGTCCTACATTGGGTTGGGAGCGATTAGAAGAACTGGTGGCAGAGGTGAATATTCCGGTCTACGCGCTAGGTGGTTTGAGTCGAGATCATATGACCATTGCACAAAATGCAGGCTGCCAAGGTATAGCGAGTATTAGTGCCTTTTGGTCATTAGCGAAGCTTAATGGGTAGTATTTTCGTTTTCGTCGGCTAGGATTGCTGGTTCACCGGCTATGCGATGTTCTTCCGCCGCCCATTGACCAAGAT
>CAYUVE010000253.1:0-2147 GCA_964447985.1 uncultured Thiotrichales bacterium | reverse complement strand
GAGCATGATATGGACGGTTTTTATTACGCGCGTTTGCGTAAAATAAGTCGATAATGACGATACATACACGGTTATTATTTTCGCTGTTAATTCTGATAGTGCTTGGTATCAGTGTTTCACATGCCAAGGCGCAGGGTATCGTGGTGCAGTTTGTTGAGATCAGTCACGATAACGGTCGTTATGCCTTAGATGCGGATATTCAATACAACCTTAGTGAAGTGGCGCAAGAAGCCTTGCACAAAGGTGTTGCCTTAACATTTAAGTTAACGATCGCCGTATTAGAACCTCGCCCCTTGGTTTGGGATCAGCCTATCATCAGCGAAGAGCGTAGTTATACCCTCAACTTTCAAGCGCTGACTAATCAATATCGTGTGCAAAGAGGCGATAGTGTCTTGCTTGAAACTTTTCCGACTCTAAATTCTGCGCTATCTGAAATAGGTAGCTTACGAAATATCGAAGTGGCTTTATTTGAACGCGGTCTACGAGAAAATAATGAATATGTCGGTATTAGAGCCTGGCTAGATATTGAGTCCTTACCTGTGCCAATGCGGTTGTTGGCTTATTCTCAACCTAGTTGGCGTCATAACAGCGGTTGGTATCGATGGAAACCAAACCAGTAGTCCATTTTGGCGTAGAAGCGGTATTGGTCGCGATTGTTGGCCTATTACTGCTCGGCTCTTTGTACTTAATGGGCGCTGCGACAGAAAACTCTGCCCAGTTTGATCAGATCTATTCCTTATTGGTTTTAGTAAATATTGTTGGGCTGATTATCTTAGTAGTGTTGCTCGGCGTGAATTTTCAGCGTTTGAGACGCCAATATCGCGAGCGCGTGGTGGGTTCAAGAATGACACTGCGTTTAATCGTTATTTTTGTCGTATTGGCGTTAATACCGGTTTCCATCGTATTTTATTTTTCCTTGCAGTTTTTGCATCGCAGCATCGATAGCTGGTTTGATGTGCGTGTTGAGCAGGCCTTAAATGATTCTTTGTCCTTAAGCCGTACGGCTTTGGATTCAAGAATGCGTAATATGGTGGCACAAACTGAAACCATGGCCATTGCCTTGGCCGGCGTTTCTGAAACTCAAGCCGCGCTAAGTTTGAATGATTTACGTGATCAAAGTGATGCGACCGAACTTATGCTGATGCGCTCAAGTGGTCGTATTATCGCGTCGAGTAATATTGATCCCATTATCATTGTTCCGAATAAACCGAGTTCTGAAATTTTGTCTCAAATGCGCGGCAGCGGTCGTTATGTAGGTTTGGATACTGTAGGGGATTTAGGTCTACATATTCGGGTATTAATGGAAGTCTCAAGTGGTGACCCGATTGCTGGTCCACGTGTGTTTCAAGCTTTGTTTGCGGTTTCAGAGCGAGTTAGCAAACTGACGGATAGCGTTCAGGATGCGCATGCTCAATATGAGCGGCTGATTTATTTACGCCAACCGCTTAAGTTTAGTTTTACGCTGACCTTGTCGCTGGTTTTATTGTTAACAGTATTGGTTGCTGCATGGGCGGCATTTTTATCTGCAAGAAGATTGGTGTATCCAATTCAAGTGCTTGCAACAGGTACACGAGCAGTGGCTTCTGGTAACTATGAACAACGTTTGCCTTTGCCGGGTAATAACGATGAGATGGGTTTTCTTGTGCAGTCGTTTAATGATATGACGCGTCGTATCGGTTTGGCGCAATCAGATGCTAAGCACAGTCAGCAGCAGGCAGAAAGTCAGCGTGCGTATCTCGAGGCGGTATTGCGTAGATTGTCATCGGGTGTGTTGACGCTTTCACATGACCAAGTGTTGCGTACCGTGAATGATGCGGCCTGCGATATTTTGGAAACCAAATTAGATGCCTATGTCGCGTGCACATTAGGGGAAATAAAAGCGGATAACCCTAAGCTTGGGATATTTATTGATAGCATTGTTGATCAGCTTGATGAGGCCCAGGCTGAATGGGTAGAAGAAGTCACACGTTTTAGTTCACATGGGCGCCAGGTTCTTATGTGTCGCGGTGCGACGTTGCCTGGTGTCGGTGAGATGGCTGCTGGCTATGTTATCGTTTTCGATGACTTTACCACGTTGATTAAGGCTCAGCGTGATGCCGCCTGGGGTGAAGTTGCGCGACGTCTTGCACATGAGATTAAAAACCCAC
>CAYUVE010000252.1:0-2155 GCA_964447985.1 uncultured Thiotrichales bacterium | reverse complement strand
GCATGTAACTCTTCAAAAAACACCAAGGACACCCCTAACTGGCCTCTAAATACAACATCCCAAAGCAATACTGCACCAATGAGCACACCCGCAGCCTGGGCTAACCAGGTACTGTTTTCTGCAAAGAACTGGCTGATCAGCCCCCACAAAATCATCTGCACCGTTGGCCAATAAGCCAGCTCGATAATACGTGGCCATGAGCTACGCAAGAGATAAAGATAGCGCAAACACATAGCGTAGACGCGACGTAGCGAACTATCGTAATAAGCTGAGCGAATCATTTCAGAGCTCAATGGGATCTTCCTCTGTCACTCTATCAGTAAAACGCACCGTCTCGCGCGTAATATCGATAAACACTTCTTCCATGGACTGCCGTCTAAAACTTTCTATTAATGCTTGTGGTGTGCCACGAGCGACAATACCGCCACGATGCAACATCATGACATCATCACAAAGCTGCTCGACTTCTGCCATATTGTGAGACGCCAACAAAATAGTAGCGTTGGTTCGCCTCTTATATTCCAACAAATGTTGACGAATACGATCAGCACTATCAGGGTCAAGCGATGCCGTCGGTTCATCAAGCAACAATAACTCCGGCTCGTTCAATAATGCTTTAGCAATAGCAACACGCGTCTTTTGACCCGCTGAAAGCGTACCGTAACGGCGCTTGCTGAGCGCTTTTAGGTCGAGATCTTTTAACAGGGTATTAATACGGGCTTCACGTTGTTTTACGCCATAGAGCCGCGCATAAACACGCAAATTCTCGGCGACGGTTAAGCGCTGCGGTAAATCGACATAAGGCGATGAAAAATTAATTCGCGGCAACACCTTAAAGCGATCACTCTGCATATCGATACCAAACAAATGGATATCGCCTTGGGTCGGCAACAGTATTCCAAGCAACATAGACAAGGTTGTCGTCTTACCAGCGCCATTACCGCCCAACAGTGCGGTGATACTACCGCGCTTTACATTGAAATCAAGATCACTAACAGCCGTGACTTCTCCATACACTTTACGTAGCTGGCTAACGGCGATGACATGCTCTGTCATGAAACGGCTATCGTCTTACGCACTAGATCTATGACAGATGAAGTCTTAGGTCGATAGTTGCGCCAGAGAAAAAAGGACTCGGCGGCTTGCTCTACTAACATGCCTAAACCATCGTAGGCAGCATGCGCGTCTTTCTGCTTGGCCCAGGTAACGAAAGCGGTGTCATCTGCAGCATAAAACATATCGTAGCAGACACTACCCTTATCCACGATATTGCTTTGTATCGCTGGCAACTCTCCATCGATACCGGCCGATGTTGCATTGATAATAATGTCATAGGCGTCATGTTTGATCAGCTCTTCATAACTGCAGGCAATAATATTGCCGTAGTCAGAAAATCGCTGCTTAAGACCAAAGGCTTTATCAACGGTACGATTAACGATAGTTATAGAAGTGGGCTTTTCGTCAAACAATGGCCCGAGTACACCTTGCACAGCGCCCCCAGCGCCCAAAATTAATAAGCGCTTGTCAGCAAGAGATAACTGTTTGTTATCTCTAAGGTCGCGCACCAGACCGATACCATCTGTATTGTCTGCAATGACTTCTTTACCTTCTAATACCAAGGTGTTTGCTGCTTGGGCCAACTGTGCACGCTCACTGTGTTGCGTGGCATAACGAAATGCATCTTGTTTAAAGGGCACTGTGACGTTCAAACCCGCACCACCGTTCGCATGAAAATTACCGACAGCTTGTTCGAAGCCGCCGATGTCCACCTGAATCGCTGTATACTCAATTCGCTGAGCGGCTTGCCTAGCGAATTCTGCGTGGATGATGGGAGACTTACTATGCGCAATGGGGTTTCCCATAACGGCGTATTTCGAAGGCTTATCAAAATCAAATAATGAAGACATTTCTTACAGCTACCACTAAACCACTTGTCACCGGATAGCACCCGGCAGGTACGGTGGGTTCTAGTTCTAGATCAAAGCACTTACCTTAGCAGCCATGATGAAATCGTTTTCATGCAAACCGCCAATCTTATGAGTGTAAAAAACCACGGTGCAGTAACCCCAACTAAAAGTAATATCAGGATGATGGTCTTCTGCTTCGGATACTTCGCCTACCTTATTAGCAAAGGCCATGGCGTCAACAAAGTTTT
>CAYUVE010000251.1:0-2155 GCA_964447985.1 uncultured Thiotrichales bacterium | reverse complement strand
GTTCTCGGTTTTTCTTTTGCCTATATTACGCTCGATGCGGGTATGGGAGCGCTTATTCTATTTTCGATCGTGCAATTAACTATGATGGCTGTTGCGCTTTATGAGGGTGAAAGGCCCTCCGTGCTAGAAACAGTGGGTTGGCTAATGGCAGTAATCGGTGTGCTAATTCTTACTGTTCCTGGCATATCAGCACCGTCACCTGTAGGGTTCCTATTGATGGCGATAGCTGGCGTGGGATGGGCAGGTTATACGTTGCGCGGTCGTTTTGCTCAAAAGCCATTAGACAATACCAGTAGTAACTTTTTCTACGCGCTTTTAATATCAATAGTGCCTTGTTGGTTTTTTATCGATATGGAAAGTCTATCTTGGCAAGGTGTGGTTTTAGCCGTGGCGTCGGGCGCGATTGCTTCTGGAGTAGGGTATGCTATTTGGTATGCGGTTCTGCCTCATATCACCACGGTGAGAGCGGCACTGGTGCAGTTAAGTGTGCCAGTCATTGCTGCAATTGGTGGAATAATATTTATTGGTGAGGCTGTATCAGTTCGGTTTATGTTGTCTTGTCTTTTAGTATTGGGTGGTATTGCCTTAGCGATAAGCTTTAAGCAGCGTTGTAATGACTTGAAAAATGCAGGCTAAGTTCATATTTATTAAGGAATAAATATTATATAAAGAACAACGAGAGGTGGTGTTGAGATGACTATAGGGGTTGATACTTTTGTTATTGCCATTGTCATATTGGCCGTGGTGTTGCTGTTTGCCGGAGTCAAGTCTGTTGAGCAGGGAATGGAATATACCATCGAGCGTTTCGGCCGTTATACTCGAACGTTATCTCCAGGTTTGCATTTTATTGTGCCCTTTATCGATAAGGTTGGCTCAAAAATGAATATGATGGAAACCGTACTTGATGTGCAGTCACAGGAAGTGATTACTAAGGATAATGCAATGGTGACCGCCGACGGCGTCGTATTTTTCCAAGTATTGGATGCGGCTAAAGCATCTTACGAAGTGAATAATCTCGAGCGCGCTATTCTCAATTTAACTATGACCAATATACGGACAGTCATGGGTTCGATGGATTTAGACGAATTGTTGTCACAACGTGACAAGATCAATGCTCAATTACTTAATGTTGTTGATGATGCGACCACACCGTGGGGTGTAAAAGTCACGCGTATTGAGATTAAGGATATTCGACCTCCAAGAGATTTAGTCGATGCCATGGCTAGACAGATGAAGGCAGAACGTGAAAAGCGCGCGGTTATTCTCGAAGCTGAGGGTGTTAAACAATCGGAAATATTAAAGGCCGATGGTGAAAAACAAGCGACAATATTAGAAGCAGAAGGACGCAAAGAAGCGGCTTTTCGCGATGCGGAGGCGCGCGAGCGTGAAGCAGAAGCTGAGGCAAAAGCCACGACAATGGTATCTAGTGCGATCAACGCGGGTGATATCAATGCCATTAACTATTTTGTTGCTAATAACTATATTCAAGCGTTAGAGAAAATCGGCAGTGCAGACAATGAAAAATTGGTATTCATGCCCTTAGAAGCTTCTAGTGTGATTGGTGCAATCGGCGGTATTACCGAGTTGGCGAAGAGCGCTATGGATAAACAAAAGGATCAATCTAATGTTTGATCAGATTGATTATTGGCATTGGTGGGTTTTCGCCATTGTATTGATCATTCTCGAAACCTTTGCGCCAGGTGCCTTCTTTCTGTGGATGGGTATCTCGGCAGCTATTGTCGGTACAGCATTATTCTTTGCCCCAGAAATGGCGGTTACGATTCAATGGGTGCTATTCGCGGTGCTTTCAGTCGCCACGATTGTTATTTGGCGATTTCGTTTGGCGCGTAAACCTACTGAGACAGACCACCCAACGTTAAATCGCCGAGGGGAGCAGTACACGGGCCGAGTGTTTACGCTGGAGACACCGATAGTTAATGGCAGCGGTAAGATTACGGTTGATGATTCAACATGGAAAATACGTGGTGAAGATTGCGAGGCTGGTACAAAAGTAAAGGTTACCGGCGTAGATGGTGTGATTTTAAACGTAAGTACGCTGAGCTAATCAACAGTTATTCTTGTTTATTGCAATGAATTTTATATTGCTTCTGTCCTGCAAAGACCAGCCAGGTCTTGTTTCAAAGATATCGAGTCT
>CAYUVE010000250.1:0-2177 GCA_964447985.1 uncultured Thiotrichales bacterium | reverse complement strand
ATCCGGCGCAATCATAGGGTTCTTCAGCTTTCAGATAGGATTCGATGGTTTCCGCCGAGAGTGGCTTAAATTTCACCTCTACGGTCTCGACAGCAAGGTGAGATTGGCCTGTTTTGGCGTCAAATAGGCATAAGCCGGCGTGGAAATTGACGATTTTCCCAGACAATTGACTCAGTTGGGCGAAAGATCTCGCGTGATCGCCTGGTTTTCGCAGAATTTGTGACTCTGACTCAACTACTTGATCGGAGCCAATTATCAGTGCATTAGGCTGATTTTTGGCCACAGTTTGCGCTTTTAGGGCCGCTAATCGGCCTGCCATGGCTTGCGGGGACTCGTTTTCTAGCGCAGTTTCGTCGCAATCTGGTGAAATGCAGTCGAATTCCAGCTGTAATCGTGAGAGTAATTCGCGGCGATAGGGTGACGAGGAGGCCAGAATCAGGCGTTGTGTATTCATGCTAAACAGTAGGTACGGGGACGTGTTAAAATCTTATTTTGACACGAAACATATTGTTTTATAAGATAAATCGTTTATGTCAGCTGGATTTGAGGCAGATATCGATCCGCATGTGGCGGCGCGGCAGGCGCGACATATGCAAGGGTCTATTGCTGTTGCTAAGTTTGAGCGGTTGGTTGACGCATTGCAACGTGATAAAGGCGATGCATTTGTTGATATTCAGTTTCGTCTCGGTGATGGCGGGCGCATAGAGTTTGATCTAGCGGTTAAAGCTGAGTTGATAGCTCAGTGTCAGCGTTGTTTGGGCGACGTGGCTTATTCGGTTTCGAGCCAGCGACAAATGGCTGTTTTAGCTGACGAAAGCGAAATTGATAGATTGCCTGCTGATTTAGAACCGGTGATTGTTGAAGAGAAATTGCTTAATCTAATACCGGTTATTGAAGACGAATTAATTTTATCTTTGCCCATTGTCATGAAACATGATGTCTGCCAACCCGCGGTCGAGTTGGCGCCGAAAGATGATTTGGACAAAGAACGAGAAAATCCTTTTGCTGTATTACAACAGCTAAAGGCTAAGGATCAAAATTAGGTTTATTAGGAGAAAACAATGGCTGTACAACAAAATAAAGTGACTCGGTCTAGACGTGGTATGCGTCGTTCACACGATGCGTTGAAACCTGCTGCGATGTCGATTGAGCCTACTACCGGTGAAACACATCGTCGTCACCACGTTAGCCCAAGTGGTTACTATCGTGGCAAGAAAGTTATCGACGTTGCAGGCGAATAAACACTTTCGTATTTATTCCCCCGTTAGTAGCGATTAGCTGAATGGTCACTATCGCACTTGACGCCATGGGCGGTGACCATGGCGTTTCCACTACTGTCTCAGCAGCCTGCCAGCTGCTTCAAGAGACTCCACAAGCAAAACTTATCCTCGTTGGCCAACAAGACGCCATCACGGCTGCCTTGCGTGAGCAAAAGTTGGATGTCGGCCCACGTTTATCAATACATAATGCGTCAGAAGTTGTCGAAATGCATGAGGCGCCTGCACTTGCTTTGCGCGGTAAAAAAGACTCTTCCATGCGTGTGGCGATTAATCTTGTCAAGGAAGGGCAAGCAGATGCTTGTGTCAGCGCTGGCAATACCGGTGCATTAATGGCAACTGCACGTTATGTATTAAAGACTTTGCCAGGTATTGACCGCCCGGCTATTTGTACGACATTGCCAGCGACCAATGGCCACACGCATATGTTGGATTTGGGTGCGAATGTTGATACCAGTGCTGAGCATTTATTTCAGTTTGCGGTAATGGGCTCGGTATTAGTATCGGCGGTTGATGATATTAGTCATCCTACTGTTGGGCTGCTAAATATCGGTGAAGAAGAAATTAAGGGTAACGAGCAGGTCAAAGAAGCGGCAAAATTACTTGATAGCAGCCATTTAAATTATTACGGTTTTGTCGAAGGTGATGATATTTACCAAGGTAAGGTCAACGTCGTAGTTTGTGATGGCTTTGCCGGTAATGTTGCCCTAAAGAGTAGTGAAGGTGTGGCTAAAATGATTAGTCATTTTCTTAAGAATGCCTTTAAACAAAATATTTTTACTCGCCTGGCCGCGTTATTTGCCAGTGGGGTACTAAAGCAGTTTCGTGATCAAATGGATCCGCGCCGTTATAATGGCGCGAGTTTATTGGGCTTGCGTGGTATCGTCATTAAGAGCCACG
>CAYUVE010000249.1:0-2184 GCA_964447985.1 uncultured Thiotrichales bacterium | reverse complement strand
ATATCAGTTGTCGTGAAGGTGATGTGACGCCAATGGCCTTGGCTGAAGTACGCCGTTTTGTTGCCAGGCCTATTTCGATAACAACCGTATCGCAGGAAGAATTCGACGCCTTATTACGTCAGTCTTATGAGCAGGGCTCAAGCGAAGCTATGCAGATGATGGGCGATATTGGTCAAGATATGGATTTATCTAAGGCCATACAGGATCTGCCCGAACCCGAAGATTTACTTGAAAGTGAAGACGACGCACCGATTATTCGTTTGCTCAACGCCATGTTTACCGAAGCCGTTAGAGAGAATGCATCGGATATTCACGTAGAGCCCTATGAAAACCGTTTAGTCATTCGGTTTCGTATTGACGGTGTTTTGCGTGAGGTATTACAGCCCGATCGTGCTTTAGCGCCACTCGTGGTTTCGCGTATTAAAGTCTTGGCAAAACTCGATATTGCCGAGAAACGTTTACCGCAAGATGGTCGTATTTCCATTAAGATCGCCGGTCATGCGGTAGATGTGCGTGTCTCAACTCTGCCTTCTGGTCATGGCGAACGGGTGGTGATGCGTTTGCTGGATAAGCAAGCCGGCCGCCTGAGTCTTGAACATCTTGGTATGGCACCCGACACGATGACTCTACTCGACAAGATGGTGCATAAACCACATGGCATTGTCTTGGTCACCGGCCCAACCGGTTCGGGTAAAACGACAACCTTATATGCCGGTATGACGCGGATCAATGATAAAAGCCGCAATATCATGACTGTTGAAGATCCTATCGAGTATTATCTAGACGGAGTTAGTCAGACACATGTCAATACTAAAGTAGATATGACCTTTGCACGTGGGTTGCGTGCGATCTTGCGTCAAGACCCTGATGTAGTGATGGTCGGTGAGATACGTGATGTTGAAACCGCTGAAATCGCTGTGCAAGCGAGTTTAACGGGTCACTTAGTATTATCTACTTTACATACTAATAGCGCTGTTGGTGCTATTACTCGGCTACGTGATATGGGTGTTGAACCGTTTTTATTGGCGTCAAGTTTACTCGGTGTTCTAGCACAGCGTTTAGTTCGCGTCTTATGTTCTGATTGTAAGCGGCCTCGACCCGCTAGCCCAACTGATTGCAAAGTGCTAGGTGTGGATGAGCATCATGCGCCAATTATTTATGACGCGGTAGGCTGCAATAAATGTAATTATCTTGGTTATCGCGGCCGGGTCGGTGTTTATGAGCTGATCGAAATTGATGGTGAGATGGGTCGTTTGATACACGATGGAGCGTCAGAGCAGCTAATCGAAAAGCAAGCACGAGAATCAACGCCAAGTATGTTAGAAGATGGCGTCCAGCGTGTATTAAACGGTGAAACCACACTTGAAGAATTGCTTCGCGTGACGCGCGAGGCTTAGACTGCTGATTTTGTTATGGGCGCATTTGAATATACAGCTCTCGATGGCGCAGGGCGTAATAAGAAAGGTGTGCTCGAAGCTGATACCTCGCGCCAAATTCGTCAAAAGTTAAGAGATCAGGGTTTAGCACCGCTTTCTGTTGTAGAGGTTCAACAAAAAGAATCGAAGTCAGGTAGTGGTTTTTCTTTACTGAGGCGCGGTGTTAGTGTTACCGATCTCGCCTTAATTACTCGTCAGCTAGCTACCTTGGTCAGAGCGGCTCTACCGATAGAAGAGGCTCTACGCACAGTCTCACAGCAAACCAATCGCCCTCACATCGAAAGCATGTTGTTGGCAATACGCTCTCGAATAAAAGAAGGTTATACCTTAGCCGATGCCTTGGCTGATTTTCCGCATGTATTTCCAGAGCTTTATCGAATGACAGTTGCTGCTGGGGAGCATTCTGGTCATTTAGATGTTGTTTTGGAACGTCTAGCCGAATATACCGAAACCCGTCAGGCCTTAAGGCAAAAAACGCAGTTAGCGCTGATTTATCCGGTATTACTCACAACCGTAGCAGTATTAGTGGTAATCGCTTTGCTTACCTTTGTCGTACCTCAGGTGATACAGGTATTTGATACGATAGATCAAGAATTACCCATACTGACAATAATACTTATCACTGTCAGTGATTTTTTACGCGATAACGCTTGGGTACTGATAGGAGGTATCGCTGCAACAGCGATTATTGTCAGTGCAATACTCAAACGGCCTAGGCCAAAATATGCTTTCCACAAACTTTTACTAA
>CAYUVE010000248.1:0-2184 GCA_964447985.1 uncultured Thiotrichales bacterium | reverse complement strand
TGCCATCGTGATGGCAATGTGCTGATAGAAGACTCGCTACGCCGGCTAGAAGAAGAGTTTTCGGAAAGTTTCCTGCGCATTCACCGCAACGCACTCGTTGCCTTACAACACATCAAGGGGCTGGAGCGCGGCGCCGAAGGCCGTCACTATCTATTGCTAAAACACTGCGATGACAGCTTATTAATTAGTCGCCGACACCTCGCCGAGGTGCGCAAAGTGCTAAAATCGCTGTCCGCCTGAAAAAAGGCACTATTTTTAGCATTTTGGGCCATGGCCCTTGGTATGACGCATGAAAAAAACCCTGAAAATCGCTACACGTAAGAGCCCGCTCGCCTTATGGCAGGCCGAGCATGTCAGCGCACGTTTACGTGAAGCACACCCTGGCCTGGAAGTTGAACTCGTACGCATGGTGACACAAGGCGATAAAATCCTTGATACACCGCTAGCCAAAGTCGGCGGCAAAGGCTTATTTGTTAAAGAACTCGAAGTCGGCCTACTCGAAGGTAATGCCGATATCGCCGTTCACTCAATTAAAGATGTTCCGGTGGAGTTCCCTGACGGCTTGCATATGCCAGTAATACTCGATAGAGAAGACCCTCGCGATGCTTTTGTCTCAAACACATACAAAAGCTTTGCTGAACTACCCCAAGGCGCTTGTGTTGGCACATCTAGCTTGCGCCGCCAAACTCAACTACTGGCCAAACGTCCTGACCTCATTATCAAAGACCTACGCGGTAATGTCGGTACGCGACTCGGTAAGCTAGATAATGGTGATTATGACGCGATTATTCTCGCCAGCGCAGGTTTAACACGCCTTGAGTTAAGCGAGCGCATTACAGAATATCTGGATACTGATATTAGTCTTCCTGCGATTGGCCAAGGTGCGATCGGTATTGAATGTCGACAAGACGATGCCGAAGTCGAACAACTCATCGCCGTTTTAAATCATGACGACACGGCGACGCGTGTACGCGCAGAGCGCGCCATGAATCACCGCTTAGAAGGCGGTTGCCAGGTTCCTATCGGGGGGCACGCCACGTTAAACGATAGTGCATTGACCATTCGCGGCTTAGTCGCGCGCAGTGATGGTTCAGAAATTGTTAGTGGCAGTGTCAGTGGTCATCGTGATGAAGCTGAAAAACTCGGTATTGAACTCGCTGACGATCTGCTATCTCGTGGTGCAAAAGCCATTCTTGCCGAGTTACATGCCAATAGCTGATAAACCCTTGGCAACAACCAAAGTCCTGGTAACGCGCCCCGCACACCAGGCAGCTGCGTTTTGTCGCATGATAGAGTCAGCGGGTGGTGAGGCCATACGCTTCCCGGTCATCGATATTGTTCCGGCTACTAATCAAGGCGCAGTGTCACAACAACTACAGCAGTTAGACGAATACGACATCGCTATTTTTATTAGTGCCAATGCTGTCGGGCATACTATATCGCTCTGCCCCCAAGGCCTACCTAGCGCGCTTAAAATTGCAGCCGTGGGCAACAAAACCGCCGCTTGCCTGAGAGCACAAGGGATTCCTGTCGATATTGTGCCTAAGCAAGGCTTTAATACCGAAGCCTTATTAGAATCACCCTTATTGCATGTTGTACAAGGTAAACGCATCGCGATTATTCGCGGTGTCGGCGGTCGTGAAACACTGGCAGAAACCCTGACACAACGTGGGGCAAAAGTTAATTACATAGAAGTCTATCAACGCGCATTACCCGAACAACGCTTAAGCAATATCATGGACTATCAAAACTGCGATATCATTGCCGTTACAAGCCAGCAAGGACTGCGTAATTTAATCGCTCTGACCGACGATAGGGATTGGCTATTTAATACCGCATTGGCTTGTAACAGTCAGCGCACAGCCTCATTGGCACGTGAGCTCGGCTTTCACCAAGACATTGTAACCAGCCAAGAACCCGATGATGAAGCGATGAAAGCGACCATAATCAACTGGCAGCAAAGATGTAATAAGTCGAGGCAGCAAGCGTGACCGATAGCAAAAACAGCGAAAAAAAACCGAATCAAGCCGAGGTGGAGAAATCCCCAGCGAAAAATACGGATAGCCAAGAAACTAAGGTTAAGAAAACCAATGGCGAAAAAAAGTCGACTGCGAAAAAATCAGGCTCTAGCGCCGGTGTTATCGCATTCTTAGCACTTATCATTGCCATAGCCGCATGTGGTGC
>CAYUVE010000247.1:0-2206 GCA_964447985.1 uncultured Thiotrichales bacterium | reverse complement strand
GCTTTTCGAAATCCAAAAAATTCATATTCATAATGTATAATTACATTATGAATATGAATTTTTTGGATTTCGAAAAGCCCATGTCTGAGCTCGGTGATTTTCTCTTCAAGCTCGGCGATGGGCTTTTCGAAATCCAAAAAATTCATATTCATAATGTAATTATACTTCTTTAATAAACTACGTGGACATCCTCAGGTGCCGTGAGCTTACCTAATCGCGACAACAACTCCTGGCTAGGACGCACTTTCCATTCTTCAGGCAAAGGAATATTAACTCTACCTTGCTCAGATTGATAATTTAACAATATAGAACATTTACCCTGCCTGTACGGGGTTAACGTTGCAGCGAGCTTACTGGCAAACTTATCATCATGTTTTTTCACATCGAGTCTAATCGCCTTGGCAAATACTTCACGGGCCTGATCAATACCCCAAATACGGTCAGCACTCATTTTATAACCGCCGGTATATTCATCGATACTGACCACGCCTTCAGCGACAATAATATTACCCTTTTGCAAGCTATCACGGTATTGCGCGTAGGCCTCTGCAAATACACCTACTTCTAAGCGACCGGTATTATCATCCAATGTCACAAAGGCAATACGATCACCACGGCGACTGTTCATGGTGCGCATGGCTTTGATTAAACCAGCGATCACCACGCCTTGCTCTCCACTGATCTCAAGCGCACCAATAGTAGCCGTGGTAAACCGCTCTAGCTCAGCGCGAAAACGGGTAACAGGATGATGATTGAGATAAAAGCCAAATGCTTCTAACTCACCTTGCTCGATCGCCTCCGTATCCCAGGGCTCGACGGACTTATTGACAATAACATCGGTGACAACAGGCGCACTACTACCGCCGCCAAATAAATCACCCATGCCGGTAGCTTGATCGCTGGCGTGTTTATCAGCAACCGCCAAGGCATTGGGTAAGTTAGCTAGCAACAAGGCACGGTTATCGTTAAAGCAATCAAAAGCGCCAGCACGAATCATCGATTCATAAACGCGTTTATTTAATTTTGTTGAATCTACGCGGCAAGCCAGGTCGCCAAAGTTTTTATAGCTACCGTCACGCGCTCTCTCTTCGATGATATTCTCTATAGCACCTTCGCCAACACCCTTAATCGCACCTAGTCCATAGAGAATATTTTGCTCATCTATTGCCTTAAATGCATAAAAGCTACTATTAACATCAGGTGGTATCACCTTGATACGCATCGCTCTACATTCATCAATCAAAGGCTCTACTTTATCGGTGTTATCCATATCAGCCGACAACACTGAGGCCATAAACTCGGCTGGGTAATGGGCTTTAAGATACGCTGTTTGGTAGGCGATCAATGCATAAGCTACGGAGTGAGATTTATTAAACCCATAGCCGGCAAACTTTTCGATAAGGTCAAAGATATGCGTTGCTAATTTACGATCACATCCATTTTTTTCGGCACCGTCAACAAATATACTGCGTTGCTTGGCCATTTCTTCCGGCTTTTTCTTACCCATTGCACGACGCAACAAGTCGGCGCCACCTAATGTGTAACCGGACAATACCTGTGCTGCTTGCATGACTTGCTCTTGATAAAGAATCACGCCATAAGTTGATCGTAAGACGGGTTCAAGCGAGGGATGCATATAATCTGGCTTCTGGCGACCATGCTTGACATTGATAAAATCATCGACCATACCGGACTGCAAAGGTCCTGGCCTAAACAGAGCAACCAATGCCACCACATCATCAAAGCAATCCGGCTGCAAACGCTTGATTAGATCTTTCATCCCACGCGATTCAAGCTGAAATACGGCGGTGGTTGCGCAAGCTTTTAATAGATCATAGGTTTTTTCATCATCAACCGGGATCGAGTCTAAAGCGATGGGTTCTTCGCCAAGAGCCTTACGTTTTTCATTTACCGCAATCAACGCGCGATCAATAATCGTTAATGTTCGAAGACCTAGAAAGTCGAACTTGACCAGACCAACGGCCTCGACATCATCCTTATCGAACTGCGTAACCGCATTTTTGCCCCCTGGTTCGCAGTAGAGTGGTGCGAAGTCCGTTAAAGCCGAAGGGCCGATTACCACACCTCCAGCATGCTTACCCGCATTACGCGAAATACCTTCTAAAGACATCGCTAAATCAAGTAAGGCGGTAACTTCTTCTTCGTCTTCATAGCGTTGTTTTAGGGTTTCTTCTTGCTCTAGAGC
>CAYUVE010000246.1:0-2253 GCA_964447985.1 uncultured Thiotrichales bacterium | reverse complement strand
TTAGTAAAAGTTTGTGGAAAGCATATTTTGGCCTAGGCCGTTTGAGTATTGCACTGACAATAATTGCTGTTGCAGCGATACCTCCTATTAGTACCCAAGCGTTATCGCGCAAAAAATCACTAACAGTGATAAGTATTATTGTCAGTATGGGCAGTTCTTGATCTATCGTATCGAATACCTGAATCACTTGTGGTACGACAAAGGTAAGCAAAGCAATCACCACTAATACTGCTACGGTTGTGAGCAATACCGGATAAATTAGCGCTAACTGTGTTTTTTGCCTTAAGGCCTGACGGGTTTCGGTATAGTCCGCTAGACGTTCCAAAACAACATCTAAATGACCGGAATGCTCCCCAGCTGCAACTGTCATTCGATAAAGCTCTGGAAACACATGCGGAAAATCAGCCAAGGCATCGGCTAAGGTATAACCTTCTTTTATTCGAGAGCGTATTGCCAACAACATGCTTTCGATGTGAGGGCGATTGGTTTGCTGTGAGACTGTGCGTAGAGCCTCTTCTATCGGTAGAGCCGCTCTGACCAAGGTAGCTAGCTGACGAGTAATTAAGGCGAGATCGGTAACACTAACACCGCGCCTCAGTAAAGAAAAACCACTACCTGACTTCGATTCTTTTTGTTGAACCTCTACAACAGAAAGCGGTGCTAAACCCTGATCTCTTAACTTTTGACGAATTTGGCGCGAGGTATCAGCTTCGAGCACACCTTTCTTATTACGCCCTGCGCCATCGAGAGCTGTATATTCAAATGCGCCCATAACAAAATCAGCAGTCTAAGCCTCGCGCGTCACGCGAAGCAATTCTTCAAGTGTGGTTTCACCGTTTAATACACGCTGGACGCCATCTTCTAACATACTTGGCGTTGATTCTCGTGCTTGCTTTTCGATTAGCTGCTCTGACGCGCCATCGTGTATCAAACGACCCATCTCGCCATCAATTTCGATCAGCTCATAAACACCGACCCGGCCGCGATAACCAAGATAGTTACATTTATTGCAACCTACCGCGTCATAAATAATTGGCGCATGATGTTCATCCACACCTAGCACTTTACAATCGGTCGGGCTGGCGGGTCGAGGTCGCTTACAATCAGAGCATAAGACGCGAACTAAACGCTGCGCTAGAACACCGAGTAAACTTGACGCCAATAAAAATGGTTCTACACCCATATCGCGTAGCCGGGTAATAGCGCCAACAGCGCTATTAGTATGTAAGGTAGATAATACTAAGTGACCCGTTAAACTCGCTTGCACAGCGATTTCCGCCGTTTCGACATCACGTATCTCACCGACCATCACCACGTCAGGGTCTTGGCGCAAGATCGCACGCAATCCACGTGCAAAGGTCATATCTACTTTAGTATTGACATGTGTCTGACTAACCCCGTCTAGATAATACTCGATAGGATCTTCAACGGTCATGATATTACGGCTTTTATCATTGATCCGTGTCATGCCAGCATACAAGGTTGTCGTTTTACCCGAACCAGTTGGACCGGTAACCAAGACAATGCCATGTGGTTTATGCACCATCTTGTCGAGTAGAGTCATCGTGTCAGGTGCCATGCCAAGATGTTCAAGACTCAGGCGACCGGCTTGCTTATCAAGCAAACGCATCACCACCCGCTCGCCATGACCAGAAGGCAGAGTTGAGACACGCACATCTACCGCATGACCAGCAATCTTAATGGAAATACGACCATCCTGAGGTAAACGTTTTTCGGCAATATCAAGTTTAGCTAAAACTTTAATACGCGAAACCACGAGTGGCGCTAAGGCACGATCGGGCTGTAATACCTCGCGGAGAACACCATCAATACGAAAACGAATGACTAAACGGTTTTCATAAGGCTCGACGTGAATATCTGATGCATTCTCTCTTACCGCTTCAGTAAACATGGCGTTAAGCAAACGAATAATCGGCGCGTCGTCTTCGCTTTCAAGTAAGTCTTCGGGCTCGGGCAAATCCTGAATAGCCTTAGATAAATCCATATCTTGACCAATATCGCCCATCATCTGCATGGCTTCACTTGAGCCCTGCTCATAAGACTGACGCAACAAGGCGTCGAACTCTTCCTGCGACACCGTGGTTATTGAAATTGGTCTGGCAACGAAGCGACGTACTTCAGCCAAGGCCATTGGCGTCACATCACCTTCACGACAACTAATATGAATGGTATCGCCGTCGTAAGACGAGACGAGTATGCCATTGCGCTTGGCATAGCTAAATGGCAGTTGGC
>CAYUVE010000245.1:0-2274 GCA_964447985.1 uncultured Thiotrichales bacterium | reverse complement strand
GCAGCGCGCGCTGCCAGTGTAGTCAGAATGGTTGCTGAGGCAGGAATAGATCCCTTGCAGTTGACTGCGACGGGTTACGGACAATATCGGCCAATAGCGAGTAATAGCACCGAGGCAGGTCGAGCAGATAACCGTCGTGTGGTGATGGTGGTTGATGCCGCAGCCAAAATACCTACTGCAGACACCGAGAAAGCCAATTTTAATCTGAATAATGGCCTATTGGGTGCGGGTTCAGAGTCATGAAGGTCTGGGCTTCTTCTAATCAAAAAGGCGGTGTTGGCAAGACAACAACTGTTGCATCTTTAGCAGGGCATTTGGTCGCGCGTGGCAAGCGCGTGCTGATGCTCGACTTAGATCCGCACGGATCATTAACCAGTTATTTTGGTGGTGATCCGGATGCTTCGTCAGCCAGTGTCTACAGTTTGTTTCAGCAAGGCCCGGAATATGCCGATACAGTAGTGCAAGAAACGCAAGTCGAGGGCCTGCATATTATGCAGGCGGCTACGGCTATGGCAACCTTGGATAGGCAGATTGGTGCTAGTGGTGGCAAAGGTTTGGTAATCAGTCAAAGTCTGGCGCAGTTATATGAAAAATATGACTACGCCCTGCTAGATTGCCCACCTATGCTCGGCGTACTCATGGTTAACGCATTGGCTGCTTGTGAGCATTTATTTATTCCGGTGCAGACAGAGTTTCTCGCTTTGAAAGGACTTGAGCGTATGTTGAATACCCTGCAGATGGTGATTAATGCAAAACGTATGACTTTGAATTATACAATTTTGCCAACAATGTTCGACCGACGTACACGAGCATCAGTACAAAGCTTGCGCGCTTTAAGAGAAACCTATACCGATCGTCTGTCAGATCATGTCATACCTGTCGATACGCAATTTCGTGATGCCAGCTTGGCTGGTAAACCGCTACCGTTGATTAATGCCAGCTCTCGCGGATCACGAGCTTATGAATATATTTTGGATAGCATGCTAGAAAACGATTGTTCAAAAGAGGGGGTTGCCTTATGAATAATCAAAGAAACACTCAAGGCCATGCAACAACATTGGCAGATAAAGATGCGGCACTGAATGATTACTTTGATGTTTTGCTGAAAGAGGTGACAGAAACAGATGAGGCACCTAAGCAAGCATCTTTGCTAGCTGATTCGGCTCCCGAGCCTGTCAAGACAGAAGCTAAATTTCAGATTGAAGAGGCCAGTGCTGAAGACAATGAGGTCGCATCAGCAGAGCCAGTTATTGAGAACAACGTTTCGACGAGTTTAGATGAAGAGAAACCGGTCGAGGCAGCGCACAACGATAGTGCTGGTTCTAATAAAGTTGAGACGTCAACCCCGCACGAGACTGTAGAAGTTAATAGCCAGGCTTCACAAGAAGAATTAGACCCTGACTATTTCGAAGAAGATTATCACGTGGAAGGCGCGCCGGAATGGGCGCAGGCACCTTTTCAGGCACTGGAGTTTACGGTAGCAAAGTTAAAGCTTGTCGTTCCCTTGGTGCATCTTTGCGGCATTCTTGATTGGGAGCGCGCGGAGTTGACTCCAATGCCAGGTCACACCAATCGTTTCTTAGGTGTATGGCCTAACCACGGTACTAATTCAAAAATTGTTGATGTGGCCGAGATGGTGGTTCCTGATCGCTATCACGCCAAGATTGTTCCTTGGCGCGAACGTGTGACCAAGGTGGTATTAATTGATGAATCGGCTTGGGGCATAGCTTGTGATGAGATCATCGGCGTTGTCACGCTTGATCCGAGAGAAGTACGTTGGCGTACAGATCGCACACAGCGTGCGTGGTTAGCTGGAACTTTGATAGAGCATATGTCGGCTTTGATCGACGCCAACGAGTTTGCAGCGACGCTTTTAAACGGGGAAGGAAAGGCAGCAATAGCTGCTTCATGTGCGTAAAAGCGAGTAGTGGCACGTTTTCTGCTTCCTATTCAGTTAACTGAGAATGTGCCGAAATATTGACTTATAACCTGCTAACTAAAACGGTGGGGCGATAGCATAAGGAGCTATACGATGACAGAAGTCGCATATAACGAATACGAGGATCCAATTAATCAGGATATTCAGGATCCCTTATTACAATGGGTAACATTCCGACTGGATGAAGAAAAGTACGGTATTAGCGTTATGGCCGTACAAGAAGTTCTTAAAGTCACTGAAATCACTCAAGTTCCCGGTGCGCCGCACTTTGTTCTAGGGATTATCAACTTGCGCGGTAACGTTGTTACCGTGATTGATGCACGGACACGCTTTGG
>CAYUVE010000244.1:0-2285 GCA_964447985.1 uncultured Thiotrichales bacterium | reverse complement strand
GCTATTAGCCCAGAAGGTCGTTTAGGCGGTTACGGTTCTTAATTTAAAGCGGATTTACCGATCGCTATCAAAGCCCCCTTTATGGGGGCTTTTTTATTTGTGCACTTATAGCTTAAAAAGTGACCAGCCTTAATATTGATAGATATTGACTATCGATATAATATTTTAATACAATTTCACTAATCAATAGTTTCTCTAGATAATAGATCTCAAGTTGTTATCTTCTTTCTGTTATCAACACGTTGGAGAATCAATATGAAAAACATTACTTTCGCATTAGCTGGTTTAGGTCTTTTAGTAGCGGGTTCAGCTCAAGCAGCAAATTTGGGTCACTTCGGTCCTTATGCTAAAGCTAACGACAACCAAGTTGTTTCTGCTGGTGAGCAAGTGGTTGTTCCTGCAGAAGGTCGTTTAAATGCCTATGCCCCAGCTGAAGAAGTTGCAACAGGTGATACGCAAATCGCTATTAGCCCTGAAGGACGTCTAAGCGCTTACCGTTCATAAGCTTTTCCCTGCCTAGTAGTACTAAGCCCCCGAAAGGGGGCTTTTTTATTTTATCCTATATGAATCAATTGCTTAATGATATTTATCCCAATAGAAAACTTCTATTGATGCAATATTTTAATACAATTTCACATATCAATAGATTTTTTAGATACTACTCCTGAACTTACTTTTTAACCCTTTTATTCACTCTTTTAGGAGATTTCATTATGAAAACTGTATCTATGACTATCGCTGCAATGGCTATGGCTGGTTCAATGGCCGCTCAAGCTGACTCAAACCTTGGCCATTTCGGACCTTACGCCCAAGCTAACGATAACGTGGTTGTATCGGCTGGCGAGCAAGTCGCTGTTCCTGCAGAAGGCCGCATGAGTGCTTATTCGCCAGCAGTAGAAGTTGAAACTGGCCACGAGCAAATCGCTATTAGCCCAGAAGGTCGTTTAAGCGCATACCGTTCTTAATATTTTCCTTGCCTTGTAGTATTTAAGCCCCCACTAGGGGGCTTTTTTACGTCTAGTGGAAATCAATCAAAAACCGATAGAGTGGTAAGACAGATTTAAGCTAGGTATCATCGCGCGATTAGTTATTGATCAAATATTAACCAATGAGTCAGCAAAGACACTATCAAGTCATCATCATCGGTGGTGGCCACGCCGGAACCGAAGCCGCTATGGCCGCGGCGCGCTCTGGCGCGCGTACTTTATTGCTGACGCACAATATCGATACCTTGGGCCAAATGAGCTGTAACCCCGCAATTGGCGGTATCGGCAAAGGCCACTTGGTTAAAGAGATTGATGCCCTAGGCGGAGTCATGGCGCGCGCGGCCGATGCAGCGGGTATACATTTTCGTAGGCTCAATGCCAGCAAAGGCCCAGCGGTAAGAGCCACACGCTCACAAGCAGACCGTACCTTATATAAGGCCTTCGTAAGAAAAGAGCTAGAAAACCAAGCCAATCTCAGCATTTTCCAACAAGCGGTTGATGACCTGATTATCGAAGGCGAGACGGTTAAAGGCGTTGTGACCCAAATGGGTGTCGAATTTTATGCACCGCGAGTCGTACTAACCGTTGGCACATTCTTAGGCGGTCGCATCCATATTGGTCAATCGAATTACTCCGGTGGCCGAGCTGGTGATCCACCGTCAAATGCCTTATCGCAACGACTACGTGAGCGACCATTTCGAGTAGGTCGCTTAAAAACCGGTACGCCGCCGCGCATCGATGCCCGTTCCATTGATTATTCGAAACTCGACGAACAACCGGGTGACGATCCGCGTCCGGTATTTTCATTTATAGGCAATCAAGACCAACACCCAAAACAAATCAGCTGTCATATCGCGCGTACCAATAGCCGCACGCATGAAATCATAGCCGAAGGTTATAAAGATTCACCCATGTTTACTGGCGCAATAGAAGGTGTCGGCCCTCGTTATTGTCCATCAATAGAAGACAAAGTACGCCGCTTCGCTGATAAAGATTCGCACCAGATGTTTATCGAGCCAGAAGGTTTGCAATCAACCGAAGTCTATCCCAACGGTATTTCAACAAGCCTACCCTTTGATGTCCAAGAAGCCTTTGTGCGTTCAATGGTCGGATTCGAAAAAGCACATATCACCCGACCCGGTTATGCTATTGAATATGACTACTTTGATCCGCGTGATCTCAAAGCAACGCTAGAAACCAAGTTTATAAATGGTTTGTATTTCGCAGGCCAAATCAACGGCACCACCGGTTATGAAGAAGCTGGCGCCCAAGGCTTAATCGCAGGCCTAAACGCTGCGC
>CAYUVE010000243.1:0-2304 GCA_964447985.1 uncultured Thiotrichales bacterium | reverse complement strand
CACCTCGGGTATTGGTGCGGCCATGATAGGTTGGTATGGTTGTGCCATGCTGTGTTATGTCACACCGAAAGAGCATCTTGGGTTGCCTAATAAAGACGATGTGAAAGAAGGTATTATCACTTATAAAATTGCCGCACATGCCGCCGATTTGGCAAAAGGGCACCCCGCCGCGCAAGTGAGGGATGATGCTTTATCCAAAGCACGTTTTGAATTCCGTTGGGAAGATCAGTTTAATCTTGGTTTAGACCCCGATCGTGCTCGTGATTATCATGACGAGACCTTGCCAAAAGATTCTGCTAAAGTGGCGCACTTCTGTTCCATGTGTGGCCCGCATTTTTGTTCTATGAAGATAACTCAAGAAGTGCGAGACTACGCTAAACAAAAAGAATTAGACGACGATAAGGTGTTGGCAGAAGGTATGGCGGAAAAAGCTAAAGAATTTGAAGCCCAAGGTGCGAAACTTTATAGCAAGGTGTAGATGTAGCGATGGCAAAGAACAAGAAATCGGCAAAAGTTATTCCGATTAAACCAGAGATTACTTCTGAAAATAAATGTAGTTTTTGTGAAGGTAGCAAATGTTGCCAATATGTGACACAAGAGATTGACACACCAAAGTCTAAACACGACTTTGATCATCTCATGTGGGTGATCTCCCATAATAACGTTCAGGCTTATAAAGATGATGATGGCTGGTATCTGTTAATCAATGGTACCTGTCAGCATTTACAACAAGATGGTCGTTGCGGAATCTACGAAACCAGACCACAAATTTGTCGCGATTATAAAAACGACTATTGTGAATATGATCAACCTGCTGAAGAAGGTTTTGAGCTCTATTTCCGTGACGATAAAGAGCTAGATAAATATTGCCGCAAACGCTTTAAGAAGTGGGCAAAGCGTCACGAGCAATGGGCTGAAAAAGCGAGTTAAGTTTCAGCCCAGTCTTTATATAAAATATCGAAATGCTCGGTGTTTTTGTAATGATTGATTTCTCTTTTGGCCTGTTGCGAGTCAGGCTTGTTCACAGCTAACAGGTGTTTAATGCCGTAGTCGCGGGCGCTATCGAGTACGGCTAAGTTGTCATCGACTAACAGCGTGCGCTCATTATCAAAATCTATTACTTTATTTAATTCTTCCCAATAAGCGGTTTCTTCCTTGGGTTTGCCAAACTCCTCAGAACTAAACACCGCATCGACATGAGCATCGATACCGGTGCGACCAAATTTCAGTTCCAGGCTATTATGGTCGGCATTAGTGGTAATGACGCGTTGCTTCTTAAGACGGGTTAAAAAGTGGAGAAATGGAACGACTGAGCGACGTACTTGAATTTTATGTGATACTTCATGCTTGAGGGTAACAATATCTAGCCCGAGGCGTTCGCTCCATAAGTCGGTTAAATACCAGCTGAGTTTGCCACGATGAGCTTCCAATTCATGTGTCAAAAACTCATTAGCCTCAGATAATTCCATGCCATGGTGGTCAGCATAGCAACGCGGCAAGTGTTGCTTCCAAAAATAATTATCAAAATGTAGATCGAGCAAAGTGCCGTCTAAGTCGAGAAAGACAGTATCGATCTGATGCCAATCAAACATTGTTGTAAACTCATAGCCTGAAAACACTTATTAGGATAGCGGAAAGCTTACCGTGAAGACACTGCCAAGTATTCTCAATAAATCTGTCATCGCTCAGACGCGACTATTTAGGGTTGAGGCATTAGAGCTACAATTTAGCAATGGTGCCAAAGCCGATTATGAACGTCTACTCAGTTCTTCAGCTGGAGCCGTATTAATTGTCCCCATGCTTGATAAACATACCGTTTTACTTATTCGAGAATACAATGCGGGTGTGCATCGTTATGAGTTAGCATTGCCCAAAGGCAGGGTTGAAGCTCAGGAAGACTACTTAGACGCCGCTAATAGAGAAATACGGGAGGAAATAGGCTACGCTGCGCGTTCTTTAGAGCATTTGCGCTCAGTCAGTATCGCTCCTGGATATTTAAACCATGAAACACAAATAATCTTGGCGCAAGATCTTTATGAAAGTCGCCTAGAAGGCGATGAACCGGAAGAAATCGAAGTAATACCGTGGAAACTAAGCGAATTAGATAAACTATTAAACACTGGTGAAGTCAGTGAGGCACGCAGTATCGCCGCTCTTTATATAGTACGAGATAAATTAAAGGATTCCTAAAGATGTCAAACGAAGAATTTCAAACCTTATTAGCAGGTGTGTCTAAAATTGCTAAGGAGGCGGGAGAAAAAATTCTTGAAGTCTATAACAGCGAATTTGCAGTTCAAGAGAAAG
>CAYUVE010000242.1:0-2356 GCA_964447985.1 uncultured Thiotrichales bacterium | reverse complement strand
AAAAAGGCCTTATGTATTTGTCGGTGCCTTTGTCGTGGGTATGTTACTAACCCCGCCAGATATTATTTCTCAAACCCTCTTAGCGATTCCGATATGGCTATTGTTTGAAATGGGTATATTATTTTCTAAATACTTTATCAGCGAAGATGATAAGAAAGAGTCCGAAACGGAAGTGACTGAGCAGAATACTGACGCTCATTAAAACAATGCTTCTTAGCTGTTGCACTTACTTATACCGTGTCTACCAAGCCCGTAAAGGGTATCAAGAAAAACAAACAATTAGTTTCTTTGTGGTCGTTGACCGATAACTGTTTCCAAACGCATGGGTGATCGATCGCGTATCACTTCAATGCCAATAGTTTTACCCGGTGGTGTTTGTGCCACTAAACTCATCATTTCACGGCCGTTGGCGAAAGTTAATCCGTCAATGCCAACGATGATATCGCCAGCACGAAAACCGGCCCGATGAGCAGGCCCGTTTTCCAGTACGCCTGCGACTAAGGCGCCAGTGACGTTATTAAGCTGAAAGGATTCGGCAAGTCGCGGTGTGATGTCTTGCACCTCTATGCCAAGCCAACCACGAATTGCGTGGCCATTAGCGATTAATTGTTCAAGGATGTTGGTGGCGACACTGGTAGGGATGGCAAAGCCGATCCCTTGTGAACCACCGCTACGAGAAAAGATGGCCGTGTTAACACCAACGAGCTGGCCAAAGGCATTAATCAAGGCACCGCCCGAGTTGCCTGGGTTAATTGCCGCATCAGTTTGAATAAAGTTTTCAAAAGTGGCGATATCTAGGCCGCGACGACCGGTGGCACTAACGATTCCCATAGTCACGGTTTGGCCGACTCCAAAAGGATTACCTATTGCCAAGACCACATCACCGACGTTAAGCGTTTCTGATTGTCCTATCGTAATCGTCGGTAAGTTATTGAGATGAATTTTAAGTGCGGCTAAATCGGTATCCGGATCGGTGCCAATAACGGTTGCCCGAGATGTGCGGCCGTCAGCCAGTGCCACGACAATTTCATCAGCACCTTGAATGACGTGATTATTAGTCAATACATAACCCTCGGCACTGACAATGACCCCGGAGCCCAAGCTATTTTCAGCGCGTTGGCGTGGACGCGAGCTAAAGCTATCGCCAAAGAAGCGTTGGAAAAACGGATCGTCAAACATTGGGTTGCGACGTTCGCGTATGATTTTAGTCGTGTGGATGTTGACGACAGCTGGTGCGGCGAGATTGACGGCATTGGCATAGGAAACCGGGCCGCCAATCGGACCATTGGTTCGCTCGAATTCCGCTATCGTAGGCGCTGATTGTTCTACCAGCGTGATAGCCTTACGTTCGAACACTTGTGGTTGAAAGAGCAATAAGTAGATAAACGCAACGATTAGTCCGATAAACGTGCCTTGGGCGAGATAGAGTAAAAACTTACGCATAGTGGTATCGGTATGACAATTTTAAAACCATCAGTAGATGGTATAACAAGTAGTGGTATAGCGCATGGTAGATAGAAACGAATTAGCCAATTATTGCAGTAATTTTTTGGCCGTAGATCAACAGCGAGATTATTGTCCGAATGGCTTGCAGGTATCGGGTAAACAAGAGATTAATAAAATTGTTACGGGCGTTACGGCTAGCCAAGCGTTAATAAGCGCAGCCAGCGCGGCTAGCGCGGACGCCTTATTTGTCCACCATGGTTATTTTTGGAAAGGGGAAGACGCCTGTCTGGTTGGGGCTAAGTATCAGCGTATTAAGGCGCTTATTGCTCACGATATTAATCTATTTGCTTACCATTTACCCTTAGATGTTCACCCTGAAATAGGTAATAACGCGCGGCTCGGACAATTACTAGAGCTGGGTTACGGGCAGCCGGTTGGTCCGGCCAGTAATCCGGAATTAGTGCGTTGTGCCGAGTTACAAATCCCTGTCGATTTAAACGGGTTTGTCTCACGGGTGAGTGAGTCGCTCAACCGAGTCCCCTTGGTGATTGATGCGGGTGATTCATCTGTTCAAAAGATTGCTTGGTGTACTGGTGCCGCTCAGGATTATATCGAGTTGGCTGCCGCGGCAGGTGCTGATGTATACATCAGTGGTGAAGTTTCAGAACGGACTTTTCACGCGGCTAAAGAGCTTGGTATTCACTATATCGCTGCGGGTCATCATGCTACTGAGCGCTACGGAATACAGGCCTTAGGCGAGCATATCGCCAAGCAGTTTGGTCTCGATCATGAATTTATTGATATTGATAACCCAGTATAGATATTTATTTCTAATTGCTTTTGTAATACATGCTTAATAATTCCCCTTACACCTTGATGGTATTGTGAGACTTTGACCTAAAAATCCAGA
>CAYUVE010000241.1:0-2359 GCA_964447985.1 uncultured Thiotrichales bacterium | reverse complement strand
GCAGTGCACGTGCTACGCAGGATCAAAACTTGATTCTATTCAATGTACCTACAGACCGTATTGAATCCATTCGTGCAGCCATTAATAGCCTCGGTTTATCTGAGCCTAAAGTCGGTGACGATGTGGTGGCTTGCCCAGGTACATCAACATGTCGTTTAGGTATTACTTCTTCACGTATTGCTGCGGGTATTGTAAACGGTGGCCAACACGATTTACGTCTTCGCGTTAGTGGTTGTCATAACGGTTGCGCACAACCTGAAACGGGAGATATTGGTATTTACGGTGAAGGCAAACGTAAACACGGTAAGCTCATTCCACATTACCAAATGTATATTGGTGGTGATGGTCGTGCTAATGGTGGTTTAGCGCTTAAAGGTCCTTCTGTTCCTTCCGCGCGTATTAATACGGCCATTGAAAGACTTGAAGATCATTACACCAAAGAAGCTGCCGCCAATGAGAGCTTTTACGATTGGACACGCCGACGCGGTATCGATGAGATTAAAGCCATACTCGCCGATCTTACGGACATCAAAGAAGAAGACGTACCAAACATTCTCGCTGATCATGGTGAGTCTTCCGACTTTAAAGTCTTACAACTCGGTGGTGGTGAATGTGCTGGTGCTTCACAAGACTTTGTTGCTTCGCGCTTTGCCGAAACAGCGTATGAGCGTGATTGCCGTAATTCTTTCACTTCACAAAATTTGGCTGATGAAGCCGTTGAATGTGTAGAGCAAATTGGTCGCTTAGTTGGACAGTCTTTGCAATTCGTCGCAGGTCAAAAACACGATGAAGAACTTGCTACCATCTTAGACAATCTTAAAGATGGCCCAGAAAGCTGTGCAAGCCTAGCCGTAGATTTCAAGGTGATTGTTGATCATGCCCAGGCCTTCCGTAACGACTTCGACAATATGAAGTTTAACGAAGAGATTGCTGCTAAAGTCGACGCATGGGTTACTAATGCAGCAAAAGCCTGCTCAGACATTGATTCACAGCTTGATCTAACCGTATCACTTGAAAAAAAAAAGTAGCTGAACAAACCCTGGTTGATATCAGTGAATACAGCTGCCCATTGCATTACATTAAGGCACGTAATGCCTTAAAAGAATTTGCAGCGGGCAGCGAAGTTAACTTTATTGTCGATTCGGAAGAATCACAGCGAAAACTTACCGATAGCCTGATTGCTGATGGCCATGAAGCAGTGGCGAGCAACGATGAACAACAACTGTTAGTGAAAGTAGTGAAATCAGCATAAAAAAGGCGCCTGAGGCGCCTTTTTGTTTCTATCTTTCCGGGTATTATGCATTTTCATAGGGTTTTATGACTTTCAGCCCATCAGGACTACCAAACAAACCAATTTCTGCGCGTTGTTTTGAAAAAATACCGTTAGTCACAACGCCAGGAATATTATTCAGCGTTTCTTCCAACGCATCGGGCTGGTTAATATGCATGCCGTGTACGTCAAGGATGAGATTGCCATTATCCGTCGTAAAACCTTCGCGTAAATAGGGATCGCCACCGAGTTTGACTATTTCACGCGCAACAAAACTTCGCGCCATAGGAATCACTTCCACGGGTAAAGGAAACTGCCCTAAAACATCAACCAATTTCGTATCGTCAGCGATACAAACAAAACGTTTGCTCGCCGCGGCAACGATTTTTTCTCGTGTTAACGCGCCACCACCGCCTTTTATTAACTGTAAATTTGGGTTGGCTTCGTCAGCACCGTCAATATAAACCGATAATCCGTCGACTTCATTAAGCTCAAGAACAGGTATACCATGGCCCTTTAATCGCTCCGCACTAGCAATAGAACTCGCTACTGTACCCTCAATTTTTCCCTTAATCTCAGCTAGCGCATCGATAAACATATTCGCCGTTGAACCCGTACCTATGCCAATATAGGTTCCGACTTCTACATACTCTAAAGCAGCCTCTGCGGCTTGGCGTTTCATTTCATTTTGATCCATTACTTACTCCAACAACGGCATTAGTACGCGCATCATACCGTCGCAACTGACGACAGAAAAGCGCTCTGTAAGGAATATCCTCACGCTAACCATGATCCCATACGGCTTTAATGATAAATTATGGCTTATGTCGATTAATTATCCGGAAAAAATCAAACAGTCGCCTGTCTATGATGTAGCGCAGCGCACACCATTGGAAAAAGCCAATAAACTGTCATCGCTTTTGGCCAATAACGTCTTATTAAAACGTGAAGACCTGCAGCCCGTATTTTCTTTTAAGCTGCGCGGGGCTTACAACAAAATAATTGGCTTATCCGATAAGGAAAGAAAGGTCGGTGTTATTGCTGCTTCCGCCGGGAATCACGCCCAAGGCGTTGCCCTAGCGGCAAACA
>CAYUVE010000240.1:0-2446 GCA_964447985.1 uncultured Thiotrichales bacterium | reverse complement strand
GACTATAGCAAAAGCCTTATATTATAAAAAATAATAAGTTATGCTATATATAGAATAATTCAATATATAGGGTTGGTATGAAACTACAACAATTGCGATTTGTAAGAGAGGTTGCGCGTAATGGGCTTAATGTGTCGGCCGCAGCGCAAAGTCTTAATACCGCGCAACCGGGTATCAGTAGCCAAATCCGTCAGTTAGAAGAAGAGCTGGGCGTGGATATTTTTATCCGTCACGGCAAGCGCCTAACGGGGATCACCGAGCCCGGCTATCAAGTCGTTGCCATGATAGAGCGTGTGCTGCAAGACGCAGATAGTATTAAGCGCGTCGCGGAAGAGTTTTCACAGCAATCCAGCGGCAAGCTTTCGATTGCGACTACGCATACCCAGGCACGCTATTCTTTGCCTACAGCGATTAAACAGTTCACCCAGCATTACCCAGATGTTGAGCTCAGTATTCACCAAGGTAATCCAACACAAATTTGTGAGTATGTCTTATCGGGTGAGGCGGATATTGCGATTGCGACAGAAGCCATTGGCACTTACGAAGAGTTAGTCACCATGCCTTGTTATGATTGGAATCGTTGCGTTATTGCGCCACCGGAGCATCCGGTGTTTGACGTGTCACCATCAACGCTTGATCATTTAGCCAAATATCCGATTATTACTTATGACTATGCCTTTGCTGGGCGTTCAAAAATTAATAAGGCCTTTGCTGACCAGGGTCTCAGCCCAGAAATAGTATTAACAGCCATTGATTCAGACGTGATTAAAACCTATGTTGAGTTAGGCTTGGGCGTTGGTATTCTTGCGGCAGTGGCTTATTCAAAAGAACGCGATGTAAGCCTGCAATCAGTTGATGTCAGCCATCTATTTGATTCCAGTACCGTGCGATTGGGGATTCGGCGTGGCAGCTATTTACGAAGTTATGTTTATGACTTTGTCAGCTATTTCGCGCCGCATTTGACACGACAAGTGGTTGACCAGGCTATGGCTGGCTAAGGTCGTTAGCTTTCACTTTCTTCCGTTTCTTCCATTGACTCTATAAAGTCACAGTCATCTTGCGGGCAAAGTTTTTGTTTGCCAGAGCGTTTGGTGGTTTTTATGGAGAGTATGGGCCACTGACATTGTGGGCACTCTTCTTTGATCGGTTCGTTCCAAAGCGCATAATCGCAATCGGGATAGCGCGAACACGAATAGAAAATCTTTCCACGACGCGATTTACGTTGCAGAATATTACCTTGTTTACATTTAGGGCATTCGACTTGCGTGTCCGCAGGCTTTTCTAAAGGTTCCATATGCTTACAGTTAGGGTAAGCGCTACAACCAATAAACTTGCCGTAACGCCCGCTGCGAATAATTAAATCTGAGCTACATTCAGGGCATTTTCGACCTTCAACGATTTCATGCTCGTCCTTGCTGTTACCATCCATATCGCGGGTGTAATCGCATTCTGGATAGTTTGTACAACCGATAAAACGACCGCGACGACCTAAGCGTATCGATAGCTGGTGACCACATTTCGGACAATTTTCGTCCATGGCCTCTTGGGTAACATCTTTACGCTGAACGTTTTCATCAGTATCGGTAATACGTTCTTTGAACGGTGACCAAAACTGCGCCATAACCGGCAACCATTGTTGTTCGCCACGTGATACGGCGTCCAGCTGGTCTTCTAGCTTGGCGGTAAATTCGTAGTCAACGTATTGCGAAAAATAGTTGGTTAAAAATTTATTCACAACACGACCGACATCGGTAGGCGTAAAGCGGCGTTTTTCTAGCTCAACGTATTCACGAGATACTAAGGTAGAAATAATCGAGGCATAGGTAGAAGGTCGACCGATGCCGTATTCTTCTAGTGTTTTGACTAAGCTCGCCTCAGTGAATCGCGGTGGTGGTTCAGTGAAATGCTGTTCGCCACGAATTTTCTTTAAGGAGACTTCATCGCCTTCTTCCAAAGGCGGTAAGCGTTTTTCGTCTTTATCACCTTTGCTGTCATCTTGACTCTCTTGGTAAACAGCCATAAAACCAGGTTTGCGTACTGTAGAACCATTAGCGCGGAATACGCCAACATCGCCTGCGCTTAAATTAACACCAACCATGTCTATGGTAGCGTGAATCATTTGGCAGGCAATGGCGCGTTTCCAAATGAGTTCATAAAGCTTGAACTGATCGCTGGTTAGATGTTCTTTGATTTCTGCAGGAATATAGTTTGCGCTGGTTGGCCTAATAGCTTCATGGGCTTCTTGTGCATTTTTAGCTTTAGTCTTGTAGCTTTGTGGTGCCTTCGGGACTTCGCTGTCACCATAGCGCTTTGCAATCAGTTCACGTATTTCTTCGACCGCTTCTGGCGCTAAATGCACAGAGTCCGTACGCATATAGCTAATTAGACCAATGGTGCCGTCTCCGACATCGATACCTTCGTAAAGTTGTTGTGCGACACGCATAGT
>CAYUVE010000239.1:0-2449 GCA_964447985.1 uncultured Thiotrichales bacterium | reverse complement strand
TCAGCGCCTTCTTTAAAGGCAGCGATAAGTCTAGGGTCGTTGGCCAGGCCAAGATAATCGTTACTGGAAAAATTGGTGTAAGACTTTCCGTCTACGATTATCGTATTGCCTTCGCGACTATCGACACAATAGCGTTGGCGATAAAGACCCTGCTGGCGTTGCGACGCCAGAGTGTCTTTTAAATTTTGCATTACTGTTGAGCGACGGCGCGTCGTTGTTGGGTATCGCCACGAATGCTGAGTTTGAGATCATCCAACATTTTTAGATCGTCATCGACTTGACGACCTTGGGTAGTGAGATAGTTGCCGATCATCACGCCGGAAGCACCAGCCATGAATATCATAGACTGCATATCACCCAAGAAGTGGCGGCCACCGGCAATACGTATTTCGGCTTTAGGCAGCATATAGCGGAAGGTGGCGATGGCTTGCAGGATTTCTTGTGGTTGCATGGGCGTTTGATTGCCCATGGGGGTGCCTTCAATCGGGTTAAGAAAGTTTAATGGCACAGATTTTACGTCTAAGTCGCGTAAGGTTTTGGCCAACTCGATACGCTGATCAAGGCTTTCGCCCATACCGAGAATACCGCCCGCACAAACTCTCAAACCGGCTTCGGTGGCGTTACGAATCGTATCGATGTTTTCCTGGTAAGTATGTGTGGTACAGACCTCGTCAAAAAAGCTCTCGGCACATTCGAGATTGTGGTGATAGTTTTCCATGCCCATATCTTTAAGCATGGTGGCGGACTCTTTATCGAGTGCGCCTAAGCTCGCGCAGCGGCCGATATCAGAATGATTTTCTAATTCGCTGAAATATTCTTTTAGCTGCGTGCGTTCTTTATCGCTACGTACGCCCCAGCCTTTTGATACCACGCCAAAGTCACTAGCACCCCACTCGCGTGCTTGTTGAGCTTGTTCGACTAAAGATTCGCTTTTGATGTAGCCGTATTTTGGTGCAGCGGTTTTATGATGGCCACTTTGACCACAGAACGAGCAGTTTTCCGAGCAGTTACCTGAGCGAACATTAGAGATGGCGCAGACTTCAACCTCGTTACCACGATAGGTCTTACGTAGGCGGTCGGCACCAGCCATTAACCAGGGCAAGTAATCATGATCTAAATCGATCATCCAACGACCTTCTTCGGCAGACATTTCGCCACCATCGAGGATACGCTGAGTGATTTCGTCGATTTTATCGTAGGTGCTTTGATCCATTATTTGCTCTCACTAGGTTAAAATAGTTTTGCTTGCAAGGAATGCGGGCGACTATGACGGCTAGCTAAAGAGCTGTCAACTTAAGGGAATAAATAAAGTTAACAATTGGTTAAAAAATACTCAATCATGGTTTTGGCCTCAGCATTGTCGGCTCTGTGGCGAAGGCTCGCTGAAGATTGATGAGTCCTTATGTGGCGACTGCTTAGCGGATATACCTTGGAATGCAGCCTGTTGCGAAGTTTGCGCTTTGCCTCTGCCGGAAACAGCTATCTGCGGTGCTTGTCAGAGAAAACTACCACCTTACCATCGTGCTATAGCCAGTTTTTCTTATGTTGACCCGGTAGCCCATTTGATACATGGGCTTAAGTACGGTCAACGCTTGGACTATGGTCGTTTTCTTGGTGAGCAGCTAGCCAACACTCTCCAGTCGGCGCATGATTTGATCATGCCGGATTGTTTGCTTCCTGTTCCCTTGCATCGCAAAAGGCTGATGGAGCGTGGCTTTAATCAGGCTTGTGAGATTGCCAAGCCGGTAGCTAAGCGTTTTGGTTTGACAGTATTGAAGAGTGGTATGGTTGAAAGGTCTCGCCATACAGCCGAACAATCTCAACTCAGTGCTAAGGAACGTAGGAGTAATTTAAAGAATGCTTTTTCGACGAATACCAATGTCAATGGTTTAAGTATCGCGATAATCGATGACGTGATGACAACAGGTGCGACGGTTTCCGAGTTATCACGGGTGTTGATTGCTGACGGCGCGCGTCGTGTCGAGGTATGGGTGGCTAGCCGGGCGGCTGATCGTAATCTTATGTCAAAGCCTTGACGCTCGTGCTTTTTGCTAGCATAATTATGAAGGGTTTGAGCACGTTTTGCTTGCCTCTATTTGACGAGATAGAGTGTGGATCAAAACGTTTCCTTTTCTGGGCCGCAGCATAGTGCCGTTTTGGGTGGGTGATTGATCGTTATGACATCATCGATTACAGCGTTAACACCTTTGCTAAGCTTTAGCCAAGCTTCGACTGTGCGTCCTATTTCCGAAGAATTTAGTCAGCGTACCAGTTCTACTACTGGGCGCCGCGAGTCTAATGCGCGGGTGGATAATAATGAGCGCGTTATCGAGGGTGAGTTATTAGGCAGTATTGCCGCCGATAATTTTAGCATCGAAGATATAATTGGCTCGGAAAGTTTACGTCCTTTAGATCCTCGTTTGGCGCCTCCCAATAATGGTCAGAGCGT
>CAYUVE010000238.1:0-2450 GCA_964447985.1 uncultured Thiotrichales bacterium | reverse complement strand
GCGTGTACAGAATGTTGGATGCACAGGGAAAAGTGCTTTATGTCGGTAAGGCACGCGATTTAAAAAAGCGCGTTGCCAGCTATTTTAATCGATCCGTGGCGCCTAAGACACGCGCATTGATTAGCCAAACCGTAAATATGGAAGTAACCGTCACGCATACCGAAAATGAAGCACTAATTCTCGAAAATAATCTCATCAAGGAATTTCGGCCACGTTACAACGTGCTCTTTCGGGATGACAAAAGTTATCCCTATATCTTTGTCTCGACAAAGCATCCTTATCCGCGTTTAACCTTTCATAGAGGAGGACGAAATAAAGAGGGGCGCTATTTTGGTCCTTACCCTGGCGCAGGTGCGGTGCGTGAGACGCTCAACCTACTGCAAAAAGTTTTTCAGGTTAGACAGTGTGACGACAGTTTTTTTAGTAACCGTTCTCGGCCGTGTTTACAGTATCAGATCAAACGTTGCACCGCGCCGTGTGTTGATTACATCTCTAAAAATGAATATAGCCAAGCAGTGAAACACACCACTATGTTCTTAGAAGGCAAAAGCCAGCAGGTGACTGAACAGTTGGCAATGCGTATGGAGCAGGCATCACATCGGCTCGACTATGAAAGTGCTGCACGTTATCGAGATCAAATCACCAGCTTACGTCATATACAAGAGCGTCAACATGTTGATATTAACCAACGTAATGTCGATGTCGTCAGTAGCGCACTCAAGAACGGTATTGCCTGTGTGCAGATTATCTTCTTTCGTGATGGCCGCCATTTGGGTGATAAAACGTTTTTTCCAAAGGCGCCAGCTGATGCCCTCGCATCAGATGTATTGAGTGCCTTTTTACCTCAGTATTACTTAGGTCGAGCCATTCCATCAGAATTAATTCTTGGTCACGATATTGACGATAAGCAATTGCTGGCAGAAGCGTTTAGCGAGCATGCCGGGCATAAAGTTCATCTCGCAACAAACGTTCGAGGAGAGCGTAAAAGCTTACTCGACATGGCAAACGTTAATATTGAACAAGCGTTAAATCGTCGACTTAGCAGTAGTGGCGAAATGCGACAGCGCTTTGAAGCATTAAAAGAAGTGTTTCAACTCGATGACCCACCTCAGAGAATGGAATGCTTCGATATCAGCCATACCATGGGTGAAGCAACCGTTGCTTCGTGTGTCGTCTTTGATCAAGAAGGCCCGCGTAAATCAGATTATCGTCGTTTTAATATAGAAGGGATCACGGGCGGTGATGACTATGCCGCGATGAATCAGGCTATTCAGCGGCGCTATAAGAAACTTAAGCAAGGTACAGAACAAACAGGAGAAAATAAAATCCCTGACATCTTGTTTATCGATGGCGGGAAAGGGCAGTTACACGAAGCGCAAAAGGTATTAGAAGAATTGCAGATTGATGAGTTAACACTCATAGGGGTGGCGAAAGGGCCAGAGCGTAAAGCAGGTGCCGAAACGCTTTTCGTGGGGAGCAAGGATGTCGCTATCGAATTACCGTCAGATTCACCCGCCTCGCATCTTATTCAGCAAATTAGAGACGAGGCTCATCGCTTTGCCATTACAGGACACCGTGCTCGCCGCGCAAAAGCAAGAAGCCGCTCTCCATTAGAGGGCGTAGAAGGGGTTGGGCCAAAGCGCCGTCGCATGCTCTTACAACACTTTGGTGGTTTACAAGGTATTGAACGAGCTGGTATAGAAGATCTAAGCTCTGTACCGGGTATAAGCCGAGATTTAGCTCAGCGTATTTATAGCCGCTTTCATCCAGATAATTTATAACAATATGACCTTACCGACTCGACTAACCTTACTGCGAATTTTTCTAATACCCGTATTTGTCGTCGTATTTTATTTGCCTTATGAATGGAGTTCGGTAGCCAGTGCGGTCATTTTTGCGCTTGCTGCGATCACAGATTGGTTGGACGGCTATTTAGCTAGAAAGCTGAATCAAGCCTCAGCATTAGGTGCATTTTTAGACCCCGTGGCGGATAAATTAATGGTTGCCGTAGCATTGGTATTGTTAACCCAAGCGCACCCAACCTTATATTTTGCTATTCCCGCCGCGGTTATAATCTGCCGGGAAATAGCTGTGTCGGCTTTACGAGAATGGATGGCTGAGCTAGGTGAGCGGGCGTCGGTGGCCGTTTCAATGGTTGGGAAAGTTAAAACCACCGCTCAGATGATCGCAATCTTGTTGCTTCTCTATAAGCAACCTGTAATCGGAATAGACAGTTTTATTGTCGGCTACGTCTTGTTCTATGTTGCAGCAATCCTGACCCTATGGTCTATGGTGCTTTACATCAACGCCGCTTGGCCAATGCTAATGAGACATAAAGGCGCTTCAGAACAGGGTGACGAGTAATTCTTAGCTTCGGTATAGCTGATAGTTAAAAATGGTGCCGGGGCCGGAGTCGAAAAATATTTTTAACTGATTGTTTATAAAGCACT
>CAYUVE010000237.1:0-2459 GCA_964447985.1 uncultured Thiotrichales bacterium | reverse complement strand
CTATACACGGGCAATTTCGTTTTCATCTGCATGCTTTAACCACTGTGCAGCACTCAGACCTTGCGACTGATCCATACGCATATCAAGTGGACCATCAAAACGAAAACTAAAGCCGCGTTCGGCATTGTCTAACTGCGGTGATGAGACACCGAGATCACAAAGAACGCCATCAACCTTGCCAACTAAACCACGTTGGCTGACAAGATCGCTTAAACCGCTAAAAGCCGAATGGACTATTTCGAAACGTGGCTCTGAACGCATTTTTTCTTTTGCATCCGCTAGCGCTTCCGCATCGCGATCAATAGCCAAAAGACGCCCTTTCCCACCCAGGCGCGATAATATCGCCTGGCTATGTCCGCCACGACCGTAAGTCGTATCGATATAGGTTCCGTCTGCTTTGATCGCCAAACCCTCAATTGCTTCGTTAAGCATGACTGAGTAGTGCTCAGTCGCTGCTAAAGTTGTCATTACAAATTTCTTAAATAATCTGGCAAGCTATTGATATCGATATCACTGCCACTGCTTGCCAAGCAGTCCTCATGCATCTGGTTCCAGCGTTCTTCATCCCAAATCTCGAACTTATTGCCCTGGCCTGCCAAAACGATGCTTTTACTGATACCGGCGTATTCTTTTTGCCCTGCTGTTAACAAAATTCGGCCCTGAGCATCCAACTGGCGCTCTTCGGCATAGCCCATCAAGACACGACCAACATTGCGCGCAACATTGTCAAAAACGGTGGGCATATTGGATAACTTACGCGCTAGCTTTTCCCATTCCGGCTGGGGGTAGACCAAAAGGCAACGATCGTTAAACGCAGCGGTGACGCAAATTTGATTACTGCAATGCTGCTCGAGCAAAGGACGATAGCGAGTCGGCATCGCCAAACGCGCCTTGGTGTCGAGATTGATGTGTGTTACACCAAAAAACACACCAAACCCCACTCATTATTCCCACTATTTTCCACATTTCTCCACATTCCTGCACTATATACCTATATATGGCGCTGTCAAGACTTCTCAGCCCTCGAATAGAAAGAATAATTTGGCAAAAATTTGGGGGCTTACGCTCGGCCGAACGCCTGATCGGTCAACTAGACTATTATTGTTTAAAAAACAATAGCTTAGATAATAATAGAGAGACAAAAAAAGAAAAGAAGTCAGCCGATAAGCCGGGTTCTGTCGTGGGCAATCATTTCTCTGCGATACACGTCGCCGTGCACCTCTAGCAACCTACCCGGGAACAATGCGGGCCACACCAATGTTCCCCTATTTGGTCTTGCTCCAGGTGGGGTTTACCCTGCCACTACTGTTACCAGCAGCGCGGTGCGCTCTTACCACACCTTTTCACCCTTACCAATGACGAAAACGCCTCTGGCGGTATATTTTCTGCGGCACTTTCCGTCGGCTCACGCCGCCCAGAAGTTATCTGGCACCTCGCCCTGTGGAGCCCGGACTTTCCTCCATATCGAAACCGATACAGCGATTGCCTGGCTGACTTCGGCAACAAGCTTATGCCTTCAGCCCCAGCCTGACAAGGTTACTCTTGGTCACGCCACTGCAGCGCCTGCTGATAGAGCTGATTTTTCTGCTCACCGGTGATTTTACTAGCCAGCGCCGCAGCTTGTTTAAGCGGCAACTCTTGCAATAAAAGTCTTAAAATTCGCTCGGTTTCAGCGTGATCTCTATGTTGTTCAGCCCCCTCTACCATGAGCACAAACTCACCCTTTTGCTGTTGTACATCAGCCTGACAAAAAGCTTTTAATTCAGCTAAATTTGCTTGTTTTATTGTCTCAAACCGCTTGGTAATTTCGCGCGCTAAGGTGGCTTTTCGTTCACCACCAAAACCGGCAACCAAGTCATCCAAACAGGCCAAGATGCGATGCGATGATTCGTAGAATATTAGTGTACGCGACTCGGACAGCAGACTTTTAATATACCCCTGTCGCGCTGCTGTTTTTGCTGGCAAGAACCCTTCAAAAACAAAACGATCTGTTGCCAAACCTGATGCACTTAATGCGGCGATTAAAGCACTGGCACCCGGCACGGGCGAAACGGTAATCCCTGCCGCATGCGCTTGGCGTAACAGATGATAGCCTGGGTCGCTGATTAGCGGCGTTCCCGCGTCTGAGACCAAGGCAACGGACTGTCCGTCACGCAACATAGCAATAAATTTTTCAGTCACCTGACGTTCATTATGATCATGACAGGCTAGTGTCTTGGTGGGAATAGAAAAATGGTTTAGCAAATGCGCAGTATGACGAGTATCTTCACAAGCGATACAATCTACTCCACGCAAGACTTCAAGCGCACGCGAACTCATATCACCGAGGTTACCAATCGGCGTTGCCACTATATATAAGGTGCCAGAGACGATTGACACTATTACCTCCTGCAAGCTAACGTGATGCTAAGCCAACAAACTTCATTAGGACCCCGCTTGTTCTCACGCAGCAATAAAAA
>CAYUVE010000236.1:0-2498 GCA_964447985.1 uncultured Thiotrichales bacterium | reverse complement strand
GCCTGGTAATGGCGATCACAGAGAAACCAACCCATATGACTCCACAAGAATCCTTGTTTTGGTGAATGCACATCTGCATCCGTATCGGCGTGACTGTGGTGTTCGCGATGATGCGCCGCCCACCACAAAGGACCACGCTGGGTGGCGGTAGCGCCTATAAAAGCAAAAATAAACTGTACGGGCCGGCTGGTTTTGAATGAGCGATGAGAAAAATAGCGATGATAAAACGCGGTAATGGCAAACATTCTGAGCAGATACATGGCCGCAGCAAAAGCAATCGCGGCCCAGCTGACGCCGACAACAAATACGAGTAGACACGCGACATGCAGCACCAAAAAAGGCACGACTCTCAGCCAGTTTATCGAATCTAAGCCGGCTAAACCCTGACCAGATAGAGGCTCCGAGTCATAAGCCGAAGTGTCAAACCAAAGCCTGACAGCTCTAAATATTCTGTTCACGAAAGAGTCTCCATGACAGAAATAATAGATTCTCGCGCGTGAATTAAATGTGAAGAGCAAAAACTCGATTTTCACGAGATCTTCACACCGCACAGGCTAGGATTCACTCATATCCTGCGAGGAATAGCTGTGCAAACTATTACCCTTAAACTGATTATCGGTATTATAACGATGAGTATACTGACTGCATTAATTTCTGCTTGCTCTTCTGCTCCTAAAAAGCCCTCATACGCATCGAGTTACCTCGAAGCACTCGAAAACCGACAAGGTGAAACCGTCTCAAAACAAGCCGTCGAGGGCTTTAGCCAATTGTTTTCAGATCTTAAACAAGAAGATCTGCAAGCCGCCGTACGAAATGCCTATTCTGATGATTTTTACTTTAACGATACATTTAGATCAATCGACAATATTGACGATCTCGTCGACTACTTTCTAGAAACGTCTGACAATATTAATGCAACGAAAGTTTATATAGAAGATATCGTTCAAAGTGACAGAGATTTCTACGTGCGTTGGGTAATGGATATCGACTTTGAAACCTACAATAAAAAAATCGTTACCCGCTCAATTGGTATGTCACATCTACGTTTTAATACTGAAGGAAAAATTATTCTACACCAAGATTTCTGGGATAATACCGATGCCTTTTTCCGCCACTTACCAATCGTCGGCCCCATGATTACCCGAGTACAAAAGAGGCTCTAGCCATGACTGCTGTACGCACTTTACTAATAATCTCCATTTTTTCGGCATCTAGCACGCTGGCTCTTGCAAAGACGTCATTCAGCGATGAGATAGTAGCAAGCGAACAAAAACTATCCTTATGCAGCACAGCAAAGATTAAAGCTTATAGCATGATCCACGTTGGCTATAGCGCTTTGTACATGGAAAACTGTGAAAATCGCAATCAAGCCTTTCTTGATAGGAATAAATTCGTCTCATTTCATTACGACCGAGCGATACCGAAGCGTGCATTTATTAAATCAACGCTAAAAACTCTTAAAAAAAATCTCTCCGTCGAAGAAATGCAGAAATGGCAAGCTGAAATAGAAGATTTTAATAGTAACTATGAAGACGTTGCTAAAGGTGATCAATACGATATTTGTTATATTACCGGCGAAGGTTTAAAGCTGTATTTAAACGATAAACTGATCGCATCTAATAACAGTGATGAATTCGCAAGCCTTTATTTCAAAGTATGGTTTGGCGAAGAACCATTTAATGATTCATTGAAAAACCAGCTACTAAGCACTAATAAACCTCCTCAAAAAACCTAAAGCTTTTTAGTCATAGACTGCAATTGCTTATCTAGTTGATTGGCAAACGTCTGCCGATCTTTTTGGCTAAAGGCCGGCGTTGACTCATTTAAGTCGACACCACTAGAGCGCATTGAATCCATAAAATCACGCATACTTAATCGTGCCTTGATATTATTTGATGTAAATAATTCGCCACGCGGACTGAGAGCAAGCCCATCTTTATCAATGACATCATTCGCCAGAGGAATATCTGCTGTAATGACCAAATCTCCAGTAGCCACCCTTTTAACAATCTCATTATCAGCTACGTCAAAACCGCGTTCGACTTGGATAAAACTAATGTAATCAGATTGAGGAATATGCAGCGATTGATTAGCAACCAGGATTAGCGGTGTTTTTGTACGTTCCGCGGCGCGAAAAAGAATTTCCTTTATCACCACCGGGCAAGCATCGGCATCTACCCAAATCTTCATAGCCTAGTCATTAACAAACTTAGCCATTTCTTCTTGAATTTTTTCATTCTCATAGTTCGTGCCAATCGAGAAGCCAGCAATCTGGCTCAAATGGGTATAAGGCAAGCCCGTCTCTTCATGCCAATCATTAAATGCATTTTGTATTTTTGTTAAGTCGCGCTTTGATGTCGGATTGTCCGCAACATCGACCCCTGCATCTTGAACCGCCGTAATTACATCTTGCGATAAAACAAAACAGTCTTTACCGACATAACGTAGAAACCACTGCCCCGAATTGCCGCCCAAACGCGAGCCATGTTTCTTTAAAT
>CAYUVE010000235.1:0-2516 GCA_964447985.1 uncultured Thiotrichales bacterium | reverse complement strand
ACGAGGCGAAAGAACTAGGCCTACCCATCGAAGATGATTGCATCGAAAACGATTGCGTTGATATCCCAGTATGGCGCCATGCCCGTATTAGCTTTCCGCACCCATTGCTAAAACAAGGCCTAGCCATTCTCGATACACCAGGGCTCAATGCCTTGGGTACTGAACCCGAACTTACCGTATCGATGCTTCCGAAAGCTGAAGCTGTATTATTCGTGCTTGCAGCAGATACCGGCGTCACACGCAGCGATTTAGAGATGTGGCGCGAGCATATTGCCAGTTATCGCCAAAATGGCAGCGACGGCCTTATTGCCGCATTAAACAAGATCGACACGCTTTGGGACGAGATGAAATCCAATGAAGAGGTCGAAGAGAGAATCGATAGCCAATGTCGCGCAACCGCTCATGCATTAGGGATAGAAGAATCACGCGTACTACCTGTGTCAGCACAAAAAGCCTTACTCGCTAAAGTAAAAAGCGACCAAACCTTGCTAAAAGCGAGCCGCGTCACCGAACTTGAAGACTATCTCGCTAACGAAATTTTACCGTCTAAACAAAAAATCGTTTGGCAAAAAGTGCTCGATGACACCGGCAGCATACTCGATGACATACAGACAGCGAAGGATACGCAACTAGGCCACTTACGTGATCAACAGCAAGAGCTAATTACTCTAAGCCACAAAAACACCGAGCTATCACACCAAATCGCACAAAAGATACAACTGGCAAAAGAACGTTATCAACGTTGCGTTACCTACGCTGAAACCGGTAAGACCAGGCTGCGCAAACAGGCCAAATTGCTACGCGATACCATGAATTTAGATGCGATTGACTATTCCGTCGCTCGCACACGTAAAGATATGTCTAGCGCCTTAACCACAATGGGATTACGCGAACAAATCGGAATCTTTTTCGATAGCGTTCGTGACACCATGCAAGTCGCCGCCACACAGACAGATAAGTTAATCGACGCTTATAGCGCTATCTACAAACGCTTGCATAAAGAATACGGTTTTGCCGAGACTAAGCTAAAACCGCTTAATATGACCAAGTACCGAACTCAGTTAGACAAGCTCTATTTACAAGGCACACAATGGCGAGACAGTACAGACCTCACCATGACAGAGCAAAGCATCGTAATTAAGAAATTTTTCATCTCCATGGTCAGCCATGTCCGTGGCATATTCCATGATGCCCGAGAAGACATCGATAAATGGCTAGAAGAATCAAATCGACCCATTACGCTACATATCGAAGAGCTCAAAACAAATATGGAGCGTCACATAGAAATCTTTGCCAAGGTCAGCGACTCACGCGCCTCCATGCGTGACAAACTTAATGAGCTCGAATCAAAACAAGGTGACGTAGAACAATTAAAAGCGGAACTCAACAACCTAAAAAATCGCCTCGAACACGCACAACCGCACTAAGTACAAACCACGATTGCTTGCACCTAAGCAAAGTCATCGCTAGACTTGCTGACAACGATTAGCCTTGTCACTCATAAATATTTAGTATTTTAATGCCAGAGCAATTCCCTACTGATTCCGTAGGCCTTGTTGAACCCAGCATTGCACGCTTTGAACAGCCGTTGCAGTTAGAGTCGGGTAAAGCACTTCCTTTCTACGAACTCATCTATGAGACCTATGGCACGCTAAATAGTGACCGCTCAAACGCCATATTAATTTGCCATGCGTTATCCAGCGACCACCACGCAGCAGGATACCATTCAACCGAAGACAAAAAACCTGGCTGGTGGGAAACTGCAATCGGGCCCGGAAAACCTATCGACACCAATAAATTCTTTGTCGTTTGCAGCAATAATATCGGCGGTTGTAAGGGCTCATCCGGCCCAATGTCAATCAATCCCGATACGCAAAAACCCTATGGCCCCGACTTCCCTATCGTCACCGTCAAAGACTGGGTAGCCACACAAGCACAGTTGGCAGACAAACTTAATATAGACTGCTGGCAAGCTGTTATCGGTGGCAGCCTCGGCGGCATGCAAGCCTTGCAATGGTCTATCGATTTCCCTGAGCGTTTAAATCATTGCTTTATTATTGCTTCAGCACCCAAACTGTCCGCACAAAATATTGCCTTTAACGAAGTGGCAAGACGAGCCATTATTACTGATCCAGATTTTCATGATGGCCACTATTACAGTTATGAAACCGAGCCTTCACGTGGCCTCATGTTGGCAAGAATGTTAGGCCATATTACCTATCTTTCTGACGACGCCATGCTGGCTAAATTCGGTCGTGAATTAAAAACCAATGGTTATCAATTTAGCTATGACGTGGAATTTCAAGTCGAAAGCTACCTACGTTATCAGGGTGAGAAATTCATTGGCCAATTTGACGCAAACACCTATTTGCTAATGACTCGCGCCTTGGATTACTTTGATCCTGCCAAAGATTTTGCTGATGACTTATCAAAAGCTATGGCTAATACCCAAGCACGTTTTCATGTCATCTCATTTACCAGTGACTGGCGCTTCTCACCCGAGCGCTCAAGAGAAA
>CAYUVE010000234.1:0-2516 GCA_964447985.1 uncultured Thiotrichales bacterium | reverse complement strand
ACGAGGCGAAAGAACTAGGCCTACCCATCGAAGATGATTGCATCGAAAACGATTGTGTCGATATCCCAGTATGGCGCCATGCCCGTATTAGCTTTCCTCACCCATTGCTAAAACAAGGCTTAGCCATCCTCGACACGCCAGGGCTCAATGCCTTGGGTACTGAACCCGAACTTACTGTATCGATGCTTCCGAAAGCTGAAGCTGTATTATTCGTACTTGCAGCAGATACCGGCGTCACGCGTAGCGACTTAGAGATGTGGCGTGAGCATATTGCGAGTTATCGCCAAAATGGCAGCGACGGCCTTATTGCCGCATTAAATAAGATCGACACGCTTTGGGATGAGATGAAATCCAATGAAGAGGTCGAAGAGAGAATCGATAGTCAATGTCGCGCAACTGCCCATGCATTAGGTATAGAAGAATCACGCGTGCTACCTGTATCAGCACAAAAAGCCTTACTCGCTAAAGTAAAAAGCGACCAAACTTTACTAAAAGCAAGCCGCGTCACCGAACTTGAAGATTATCTCGCTAACGAAATTTTACCGTCTAAACAAAAAATCGTTTGGCAAAAAGTGCTCGATGATACCGGTAGCATACTCGATGACATACAGACAGCTAAAGATACGCAACTAGGCCACTTACGTGATCAACAGCAAGAGCTGATTACGCTAAGCCACAAAAACACCGAGCTATCACACCAAATCGCTCAAAAGATACAACTGGCAAAAGAACGTTATCAACGTTGCGTTACCTATGCTGAAACCGGCAAAACCAGACTGCGCAAACAGGCTAAATTGCTGCGCGATACCATGAATTTAGATGCGATTGACTATTCCGTCGCTCGCACGCGTAAAGACATGTCTAGCGCCTTGACCACAATGGGATTACGCGAACAAATCGGAATCTTTTTCGATAGCGTTCGTGACACCATGCAAGTCGCCGCCACACAGACAGATAAGTTAATCGACGCTTATAGCGCTATCTACAAACGCTTGCATAAAGAATACGGTTTTGCCGAGACTAAGCTAAAACCGCTTAATATGACCAAGTACCGAACTCAGTTAGACAAGCTCTATTTACAAGGCACACAATGGCGAGACAGTACAGACCTCACCATGACAGAGCAAAGCATCGTAATTAAGAAATTTTTCATCTCCATGGTCAGCCATGTCCGTGGCATATTCCATGATGCCCGAGAAGACATCGATAAATGGCTAGAAGAATCAAATCGACCCATTACGCTACATATCGAAGAGCTCAAAACAAATATGGAGCGTCACATAGAAATCTTTGCCAAGGTCAGCGACTCACGCGCCTCCATGCGTGACAAACTTAATGAGCTCGAATCAAAACAAGGTGACGTAGAACAATTAAAAGCGGAACTCAACAACCTAAAAAATCGCCTCGAACACGCACAACCGCACTAAGTACAAACCACGATTGCTTGCACCTAAGCAAAGTCATCGCTAGACTTGCTGACAACGATTAGCCTTGTCACTCATAAATATTTAGTATTTTAATGCCAGAGCAATTCCCTACTGATTCCGTAGGCCTTGTTGAACCCAGCATTGCACGCTTTGAACAGCCGTTGCAGTTAGAGTCGGGTAAAGCACTTCCTTTCTACGAACTCATCTATGAGACCTATGGCACGCTAAATAGTGACCGCTCAAACGCCATATTAATTTGCCATGCGCTATCCAGCGACCACCACGCAGCAGGATACCATTCAACTGAAGACAAAAAACCTGGCTGGTGGGAAACTGCAATCGGACCCGGCAAGCCTATCGACACCAATAAATTCTTTATCGTTTGCAGCAACAATATCGGCGGTTGTAAGGGCTCATCCGGCCCAATGTCAATCAATCCCGAAACGCAAAAACCCTACGGCCCCGACTTCCCTATCGTTACCGTCAAAGACTGGGTAGCCACGCAGGCTCAGCTAGCGGACAAACTTAATATCAACTGCTGGCAAGCCGTTATCGGTGGCAGCCTCGGTGGCATGCAAGCCTTGCAATGGGCCATCGATTTTCCCGAGCGTTTAAAACATTGCTTTATTATTGCCTCAGCACCCAAATTGTCAGCACAAAATATCGCCTTTAACGAAGTGGCAAGACGAGCCATTATTACTGATCCAGATTTTCATGATGGCCACTATTACAGTTATGAAACCGAGCCTTCACGTGGTCTCATGCTAGCAAGAATGCTAGGCCATATTACTTATCTATCTGATGATGCCATGCTCGCTAAGTTTGGCCGCGAATTAAAAACTAATGGTTATCAATTTAGCTACGATGTCGAATTCCAAGTCGAAAGCTATCTACGTTATCAAGGTGAGAAATTCATTGGCCAATTCGATGCCAATACCTATTTGTTAATGACACGAGCATTGGATTATTTTGATCCAGCTAAAGATTTTGCTGATGACTTATCAAAAGCTATGGCTAATACCCAAGCACGTTTCCATGTCATCTCATTTACCAGTGACTGGCGCTTCTCACCCGAGCGCTCAAGAGAAA
>CAYUVE010000233.1:0-2524 GCA_964447985.1 uncultured Thiotrichales bacterium | reverse complement strand
TTGTATTTAGAGGCCAGTTAGGGGTGTCCTTGGTGTTTTTTGAAGAGTTACATGCCCGTAACTTGGCCCATTTATTTGTTAGCCCACTGCGCCCGCTCGAATTAGTCAGTTCCCTATTATTAATTAGTTTTATTCGTGCTGCATTGGGTGTCGGCGTCGCTGCTCTATTGGCCATACCTATGTACCAGTATTCCATTTTTGACTTGGGACTACCGCTGATAGCTTTTTTCGCGAATCTATTGGTCATGGGTTGGGCGATGGGCCTTATCGTGTCAGCATTAGTTTTGCGTTTTGGTGTCGGCGCAGAAAGCTTGGCTTGGGTGGTTGTATTTGCCATTGCGCCCTTAAGTGGCATTTTTTACCCTATCGAGATATTGCCGCAATGGGCTCAATACCTGGCGTGGTTGCTACCTGCCAGTCATGTCTTCGAGGGCTTAAGGGCAGTAATGTTTGATGGCCAGTTTCCTTTGTCTCTGTTTTATACCGCAACATTACTCAATGCGGTTTATCTAATGGTTTCAATCGCAATATTTCTTTACGTTTTCGCTTTAGCGCGGCGGCATGGTTTACTCATGCGCATAGGAGAGTAGTGATGGCGCAGGATAGTATTCGTCGTTTTATATTTGAAAAAATTGGAGTGCGTGGCGAGATTGTGCGGCTTGAGCATAGCTATCAATCAGTGCTTGAACGGCATCCCTATCCTGATTTATTGGCTGAACTGTTGGGTCAAGCAATGGCCGCAATCAGTCTGTTAGGTACAACCATAAAGTACCAAGGTAAGCTAATTTTACAGATTCAAGGTAAGGGCCCAGCTAATCTACTAGTTGTCGAGTACGATAGCGAACAACATATTAGAGGCCTGATAGATTGGCAAGAGGGTAGTTTGCTTGAGGCAGATATTCGCGAGCTATTCACACAAGGTCATATGGCAATTACTGTCGTACCCAAAGGGCATGATAATCCTCAAGACAAAGCCAGTCGGTATCAGGGTATTGTAGAGCTTAACGATCCAACATTGGCGGGTTGCTTAGAGCACTACTTTAAGCAGTCTGAACAGTTGGCAACGAGCTTGTGGTTGGTAGCTAACGAAACGCATGCCGCAGGTTTTTTATTACAACAAATGCCGTCTTCAAGTTTAAAAGAGGATGATTGGCAACGTCTAAAGATATTGGCTGATACCTTAACGGATGAGGAATTGATAAACCTTGACGAAGAAGATTTATTGCATCGATTGTTTAATGAAGATGATATTCGCCTATTTGAAGGCGAGGCGATCCGTTTTCACTGTAGTTGTTCAAGGCAGCGTATTGAACAAATGTTACGTAGTCTCGGTGAAGATGAAGTCAATGATATTTTAGCGGAACAAGGCAGTATAGAAGTTGCCTGTGAATACTGTAATAAACGCTATAGCTTCGATGCTGTTGACGCTGGCCAGTTGTTTGTTGCCACAGAAGGTGGTTATCATTCGACAACGCGGCATTAGTGACTTGATTAAGTCTGCCTATAAGGGTGATTGTTAATATCTATGTCCACTAGTGGTATTAATATTCTTAATGCCTCGCATAAGTAAATACAATTTCTTAATTGATCGCTCTACCCTAATAATACATAGCAACGAAAACTTAATTTACCAGCATAAGGATATGTTTTGGAGTTGTTATGAAAAGATTAAACATAAGTTTATTAGTATTATCACTAGCTTTACCAGTCGGTTTCGCTAATGCTGACAGCATGGGTCGTCTAAATGGCTATGCCAAGGCTCCTGGCAGTGATAAAAGTGCTCTACACCTATCAGACTCTGTTGTTGTTGATGAAAGCAAAAAGGCCAGTAGTCATGGCCGCTTAAGTGGCTATGCTAAAAACTCACATGACACAGCAGGTAAGCGAGAAACGATACCAGTGTTAGCCGGTATGCGTGATATCAAGCCAGTCAAAGATAGTGTTGGCTATGGTCGACTAGATGCCTACAGTGACCATGACTCAGTAGAAAGCCAAGATTTTTTTCAATTATTAGATACCACTAATACCGCAGTCTGGTATTAGTTTATTGGCTGAGATAGTCATTTTTCAGCTCAACATAGTGTTGGGCTGAAAATTCTAAATAAGCTATTTCAGCTTCTTTTAAAGGGCGCGCTTGTTTAGCTGGCGCACCGACGTAAAGATAGCCGCTCTCTAATACCTTGCCAGGTGATACAACACTGCCCGCAGCAACCATGCATCGCGACTTTATAGTGGCACCATCTAGAACGGTTGCGTTCATGCCTATCAGGCAAAGGTCTTCAATAGTACAAGCATGCAGCACGGCGCTATGACCAACGGTAACGTCGTCACCTATGGTCAGCGGTTTACCGCCTGGTATAAGCTCGCTATCGCAGGTAACGTGTAATATTGCGCCGTCTTGAATATTGGTACGAGCGCCAATACTAATTTTATTAACATCCCCTCTAACGACGGCCATAGGCCAAACTGAAGCGTCTGCGCCGATAGTGATGTCACCAATAACGCAAGCCGAAGGGTCGATATA
>CAYUVE010000232.1:0-2573 GCA_964447985.1 uncultured Thiotrichales bacterium | reverse complement strand
ACTTGACCTTTTTTGGCGGCCTCCGATCTTTTTTTCGGGGTCGCCTCTTCTGTCCGTTCTTGTCCGGTTTCTTCGGCCATTAAGGTCGACCTCCGGACAACTCGAAACTATCGATATGGTCAAAACCTTGATCGAGCAAGCCAACAAACTGATCTGCCATATAAGGCAATGAAAATAGAACGATGGTAAAACCAAATGTAATGGTGATCGCAAAACCGACACTGAATATATTGAACTGGGGCGCGGAGCGCGTCATCACACCAAAGCCGACATTAACCAGTAACATCGCAGCAACAGCCGGCAGCGCAATCAAAACACCACCTGCGAACATGAGTGTTGCCCACCCTACTAGTTGCCACATGCTGTCGGGGCTAAGCCCGTTCATACCGATAGGTAGGACATTGAAGCTTTCCGCTACCACCAATATCAAAATAATGTGGCCGTTCAATGCTAGAAACAATAAAGATCCTACGATGGTATAAAGTCGACCTATTGCAGGCGTTGGGACACCACTATTGGGATCAACAAATTGTGCAAAACCCAGTCCGGTTAATATGCCAATAAGATGCCCTGCGGTTTCTAAGGTCGTGAAGACAATGCGCAAGACCAAACCCATAGCCAAACCAATCACAATCTGATGCGCTATGACCAACCAAGTATCAAGACCGAATGGATCAAGCACGGTTTCTTGTTTAATAGTTGGGCTCACTGCAATGGCGAGCAAAAAGGCCAAAGCCAGACGGACTCGAACCGAAAGTTGTCGTGAACTCACCAGAGGGGCGACACTTAACATGGCACCAATACGAATCAATGGCCATAGGAACGAACCGATCCACAACATGATTTGTTCGTCACTGACTACCACTATGAGACCACTTAACCGATAAGACTCGGTATCTCTAAGATCAAATTACGGGCAAAGCCAGTAACCTGTAATAGAATCCATGGGCCTAACACCACGAGCAAACCAAAGATAACAATCAGTTTGGGTACAAAAGTCAGCGTCATTTCATTCACCTGGGTTGCTGCCTGAAAGACACTAACGATGAGTCCCACCACCAAAGCAGGAATCAATAAGACACTACTAATTAATATCGTTAACTCAATTGCACGGCCACCGATAGCAAGAATAGTTTCATGAGTCATAACCGGTCACCTATACATAGAAACTTGAAGCTAAAGTACCAACCAAAAGCACCCAGCCATCGACTAATACAAACAACATAATCTTAAATGGCAAGGAGATAATAATTGGCGAGAGGAACACCATACCCATTGACATCAAGGCACTGGCGACAACAAGGTCGATTACCAAAAAGGGAATAAATATAAGAAAACCAATTTGAAACCCTGTCTTAATTTCACTGGTTACAAAAGCTGGCATCAGCAACGATAGAGGGACATCATCAACTGACTCAAACGAGTCTTTTCCTGATAGATCAGAAAATAGTTGCAAATCGCTATCACGCACCTGGTTCATCATAAAAGTACGAAACGGTTTACTTGCTGCTTGAAGTGCTTCTGGAGCAGAGATTTCCTCAGCCAAGTATGGACTTACCGCATCGTCATACACTTGTTCAAAGATGGGCGCCATAATGAAAAAGGTGAGAAACAAAGCAATACCAATCAGAACCTGCGTTGTCGGCGTTTGAGCTGTTCCCATCGCTGTTCGTAGCAAGGCCAGCACAATGATGATTCGAGTAAAGGAGGTCATCATTAATAAAGCTGCTGGCAATAAGCTCAGCAACGTCATCAATAATAGAACTTGTAAGGTCACCGTATACGTCTCACCGCCGTCCGGGTTTGTCGTAACAGATATCGCATCTAAACCCGGGGCCGCTACTGAAGAAAATACAGGTAACAGCGTTAGTGCTATCAGACAGATTAAACGTATCACTGCTCTGCCCTTTGACGAATCACAGATGAAAGACGTTCGGAAAAGCTTTCTCCGGTTCCTGCTTCATTGGTCTTGATAACTGGCTCATCAAATACATGAATTTTTTCGACATGCCCTGGCCCGACGCCTAACAGAATTTGCTTATCTCCAACCTCAAGCATGACGACACGTTCACGTTGCCCCATCGATAAGCCAGCTACGATTCGAAAATCTCCGTTATTTATAGTTTTAGGTGAGCCAAATCGACGGTAAAACCAGCCCAACAAAAATATCAATAGCAAGACAAAAGCCAGGCCAGCTGCCATTTGAAGAATATTGCTGATGGAAAATGGATCGACTTCGGATGCCGTTTTGCTGGCCGAACGTAACGATTCTTCAGCAAGCAGCGGCTGTGAAATTAAAAATGAAAGAACAAAAATATATTTTCTAATGCGACTTATCATTGTTATTGTTTTGTGTGTCACTTAGTTTTGATACTAACTACTTAAGGTTTTTAATACGTTCTGCAGCGCTAATCACATCTGTTAAACGAATACCAAATTTCTCATTAACCACCACCACCTCACCCCTGGCGATTAGTGCGCCGTTAACGCGCACATCCATGGGCTCACCCGCCACGCGCTCAAGCTCTACAACGGAACCTTGATTCAACTGCAGTAAATTCCGAATACTGATG
>CAYUVE010000231.1:0-2578 GCA_964447985.1 uncultured Thiotrichales bacterium | reverse complement strand
CGATTGGTCGTCAGTTGGCGCGCGCATGTAAGCTTGAGTTTGTTGATAGTGATGCGGAGATTGTTGACCGTACCGGCGCCGAGATTTCATGGATCTTCGATATTGAAGGTGAGTCCGGGTTTCGAAAACGCGAAAAAGCAGTTATTGATGAATTGACTCAACGTTCGAGCATCGTTTTAGCCACAGGTGGTGGTAGTGTACTGGATCCTGATAACAGACGAAATCTCGCTTCACGTGGGGTAGTCGTCTACATCTATGCTTCACTTGATCGTTTGTTCAAGCGCACGTCTAAGGACAAGAGCAGGCCGTTACTCAATCATGATGACCCTAAGTCTATTCTGAAGGCATTGCAGCAAGAACGTGATCCTTTATATCGTGAAATTGCCGATATGGTCATTGAAACGGACGATTGCACCGTGAGCCATGCTGTAAAGCAAATACGCAAGAGGCTACACAGCATCCAAGATTAGTAAAAGCCGCTGGCTAGGTACGCTGCTGGCCGCGTATAATTTCAGATTATTTTCCAAAACCGGTTTATTATGAAAGAGTTAGTCGTCGATCTAGGAGATCGTAGTTACCCGATTCATATCGGGCAAAATCTATTTACTAACATCGCATTGTTGCGACCCCATATATTGGCAAAGCAAGTATTAATTGTGACTAATGATACCGTCGCGCCGATTTATCTTGATGCATTACTTGCTTCGCTTAAGGATTTCGATTGTCACCACGTCATTTTGAAAGACGGAGAGCAATATAAAACTCTAGAAATACTCAATGAGATATTTAGTGCTGCGCTCGAAAATAAACTTAATCGACAATTAACTATTATTGCCTTAGGTGGTGGTGTGATTGGTGATATGGCTGGTTTTGCTGCAGCCTGTTATCAACGAGGTGTGCGTTTTATTCAGATACCAACGACATTATTATCTCAAGTCGATTCTTCTGTTGGAGGTAAGACGGCAGTCAATCATAAGTTAGGTAAGAATATGATTGGTGCTTTTTATCAGCCGAAATGTGTTATTGCTGATACTAATACACTGGATACATTACCTGATAGAGAGTTAAGTGCTGGTATCGCTGAAGTTATTAAATACGGCGTTATTCGTGACCAAGAATTCTTTAATTGGTTAGAAAAGAATATTGAGCTATTGCTTGGTCGAGATAAAAACGCCTTGGCGTATGCGATAGAGCGCTCTTGTTTGAATAAAGCCGAAATCGTTGAAGCTGATGAGCATGAAAAAGGTGTTAGGGCCTTACTGAATTTAGGCCATACTTTTGGCCATGCTATTGAGACAGTTAGTGGTTATGGGGTGTGGTTACATGGCGAAGCGGTTGCAGCCGGTATGTCGATGGCAGCACGTTTCTCACAGAAACTAGGTTGGCTAGAGGGTGATGATTGCGAAAGAATAGTTGGTTTGATTGCTAAAGCTAAGTTGCCTGTATCGCCACCTGAAATAATGACAGTAGTAAAATTCAAAGAACTCATGGCCGTAGACAAAAAAGTAGAAGATGGAAAAATTCGTTTAGTGCTGCTGAAACAGCTAGGCAGCGCCGTTACAACTTCAGAGTTTGATCATCATTTGTTAGATGAGTATCTTGCTCAAGCCTGTGCTTCTTAGTCACTAGTTGCAAGAGATAGGTATCGTGTTGGAAGAGTCTGAGTTGCTAGCACCATATGCAGCGGTATCAAAAACTTCTCGAGGACGAGAGTTCTCCGAGTCCTTAGCATCACAACGGTCGGAGTATCAGCGTGATCGTGATCGCATTGTTCATTGTGCAGCATTTCGACGTTTAGAATATAAAACTCAAGTATTTGTCAATCACGAAGGCGATATGTTTCGTACACGTTTGACGCATACTATTGAAGTGGCTCAAATTGCTCGTTCTATTGCACGTGCTTTGGGGTTAAATGAAGATCTTACTGAAGCAATCGCCTTGGCACATGATTTGGGGCATACACCTTTCGGTCACGCAGGGCAGGACGCGCTCAATGAGTGTATGCGCGAGCATGGTGGCTTTGAGCATAATTATCAGTCGTTAAGAGTTGTCACGTTGCTTGAACAACGTTACGCGGACTTTGATGGACTTAATCTTACCTTTGAGTCTCGAGAGGGTATTTTAAAACACTGCAGTAAAGAAAGAGCTCAATCAATAGGTGAGATAGGAGAGCGTTTTCTTAACCGTCAGCAGCCAAGTCTAGAAGCGCAACTGGCAAATCTTGCGGATCAAATTGCTTATAACAATCATGACATCGATGATGGTTTACGGGCAGGTATGATCAGTATTGAGCAGTTATCTCAACTTCCACTTTTTGCTGATCATTATCAAGAAGTGAACAAGCGTTATGGAAAACTGCCTCGGAGAAAAGTTGTTCATGAGGTGATCCGGCGTATGATTAATGCTCAGGTTAATGATTTAATTTTAGCTAGTCAGGACAACTTGGCTAGGTCGGGAGTAGATAGCATTGACGCTGTCAGACAGCATAAAAAACCATTAATTTCGTTCAGTGAAGACATGGCAGCTCTAAATCTAGAATTAAAGCGTTTTTTGCGAGATAAACTTTATCGCCACTATC
>CAYUVE010000230.1:0-2598 GCA_964447985.1 uncultured Thiotrichales bacterium | reverse complement strand
GTTTAAGGGAAATCTCATCCTAACTATGGCTCTATTTTTAGGGGTAAGGTCACAGGAATGAACTATTTTTTACAAGAACGCGAATCTCTTAGCGATTATTTAACAAACGATGGAGAATCAGCAGAAATGTTAAAAACAGTATTTAACTATTTTTTAAGGAAAGATTAACTACTTATCTGAATTTAGTATTTCGCCAGAAACATAAAACCACTGCTTATCAATCCGTGTGAATACAGATTTTTCGTGGTGAATAGTCTTTTCTTTATTTTCTCCCAAAAAATATGCTGCGAATTCGACAACCGCATCATTACCTTTTTGAGATTTATTTAGTACTTCTAGTCCTAACCACTCAATTGATTTTTTAGATAACTCTAAAGCAGACAGTTGCTGTCTGGCACTAGGTAGCCAAGTTTTCACCAGATATTCGCCATAACCACCTAATGCATAAGCACTATACCGCGAACGCATCAATTGTTCTGGCGTCTTAGGGAGTTTATGTTGATTTAGAAATCTATCGCAACAAGCTTCGAAGGGTTTACCACTACAACATATGCATAAACCATTCATGACTACAATTAATTTACAATGCTTAAGAAATCTCTAATTGCGTATTATGGAATACGCCGAAAAGATGGAACCTCAGAGTCTCGAGCATTACAGCGTGCGCTTATCTCAACACCCTTAAGCCCTTCGGGACGATCACCACTCATCCAGGCATCTCGAGTGATAAATGCCGGCAAACCTTGGCGTACCACACTCATCGGACTCATATCCAAGGTCAGCGACAAAACGCCAGCATTCGAGCTTGGCTGTGGAATCCAAGCAATATAACGATCAAGAGAAATAATACTTTCGTTCTCTTGATCTTTAGAAGATCGTAATCTTAAATTTATTTTGCTTGAGCGTCCTGTACGTTCGCGGGTAATACGACTCGGCTCTGTTGAAAAGCCCTTCTCAGGAAAACTAGCGTCATCACATTCAATTGGAATCTTATATTCGTTATTACCGACTATGACAGTCGCTTCACCCTCATACAAATCCTTAGCACCCCAAGCCGATAAAGGCAAAATCAGCCATATCAGCATGACCAGCGCATAAGTAGATATCTGCTGTTTTTTGAGCATGGCTACGAGAATAACCTACTATTACTCGCTATGTCTAACTCTAACTAGTAGTTAAACGAAAAAACTAACTAAACAATTAGGCTAAACTCAGTCGCCCATCAGCCAAAGTATAGATTTTATCCGTTTTCTCAGCCAATCGTGTATCGTGAGTAACAATAAGCAGGCTTGTTCCAAGCTCTTTATTCAGATCCAACATCATCTGGTAAACCTGATCGGCATTCTTCTGATCAAGGTTACCTGTAGGCTCATCCGCCAAAATACATTGCGGCTTAGTCACTAAGGCACGCGCTATAGCGGTGCGCTGGCGCTCTCCACCCGACAGCTCGGTGGGTTTATGACCTAATCGGTGTCCTAAACCCACTTTTTTCAAAATATCTTCGGCTTGCTCGGTCGCCTCATCTAGCGAAGTACCACGAATACGTAGCGGCATAACGACATTTTCCACCACCGTAAATTCCGGCAACAAATGATGCAACTGATAAATAAACCCCAACGCACGGTTTCTTAGCAATCCACGTTGTTTTTCACTGAGACTAACAATATTTTTTCCGTCAATCCACACTTCGCCACGTGTCGGTTTATCAAGCCCACCAAGCAAATGCAATAAGGTACTTTTGCCTTCGCCAGAACTTCCCAAGATAGAAACTTGTTCACCTTGAGCAATACTAAAATTAATGTCCTTTAGAACCTCGACGTTAAGCGAACCTTCGTTATGCGTCTTGGCGAGATGAACACAACGCAATACATCGCCGTTACTTTGTCTGAGTTCCTTATTCATACTGAAGGGCATCCGCTGGCTGCAGACGTGACGCACGCCAAGCAGGATAAATCGTCGCCAACACTGTCAAGATAAATGAAACCGAGACAATCACAATCACATCAGACCAAAGTAATTGCGACGGTATACTGCTTAGGTAATAGACTTCAGCAGAGAAAAGTTGACGACCAACAAACTCTTCAATCGCTGGCACAATCACATCGACATTACTGGCCAACGCAACACCCGCAATAGTCCCGATAATAATACCTAGCACACCAATCACCGTCCCTTGGACGATAAAAATACCCATAATATTGCCGGGGCTAGCACCCACTGTTCGTAAAATCGCGATATCCGCTTCTTTATCAGTGACCAACATGACTAATGCAGAAACAATATTAAATGCGGCAATCGCTACGATAAGAAACAGAATAATACGCATCACACTTTTTTCTGTTTCCACGGCCTTAAAGTAATTGACGTTATTTTGCGTCCAATCACTGACGAAATAGACTTCAGGTAAACCATTAAGCAGGTCTCGAGACACTCTCGGTGCAAGATCCATGTTATCGAGCTTTAATCGAATGCCATTGACCTTGCCCGGTAGACGAAACAGTTTCGCTGCATCTTCTAAATGCACCAACGCTAAGGCACTGTCGTACTGGTAATTACCAATTCGAAAAATCCCACTGACAGTGAAACGTTTTAAGCGCG
>CAYUVE010000229.1:0-2598 GCA_964447985.1 uncultured Thiotrichales bacterium | reverse complement strand
TTGCCTTCTACGTCGTATCGATACTGGATATTCAGCTGTGGATCGTAGTTATCTTTGTTAGCCTCAGAGCTAATGATCTCTCCTTTAACCGTTGGCCATTGCGACCTTTTTCGGGAATTAGCAAGGATCTTCCAGCCCCACCAGGCTACCCCTATACCTGCAAGCACGACTAGGAGTAGAATAATGACATAATAATTCATAATTAAATGACGCTTTGTAACACAGTTTTATGTGCAGGGTATGACAACACACCCTCTTTGACCAGAAACAAATGAGGATGCAGGGCGATGAAAATAGTCAAAGCATTATTATTCATATTTGCACTACTTGTCATCATTGGGGCACTACTCCCATCCAAATCGCATGTGGAGCGTTCCGCGACAATAGATGCTCCACAAGAGACCGCATTTAACTTCCTCAATTCTTATCAAAATTTTAATGCTTGGTCGCCTTGGCATCGGATTGATCCTGAGACCCAATACAGCTACTCAGGGCCGGAATCCGGGGTTGGCGCCATGATGTCCTGGCAAAGTGATCATGATAAAGTCGGCAGTGGCTTGCAAAAAATTACCGAATCTATTCCCAATGAGTTTATTGCTGTTACACTGGATTTTGGGGATATGGGGCAAGCAGAATCGAGCTACGAGCTGAGCACAGATGGTGACAGCACCACTGTTGTCTGGAATTTCGATAACGAAATCGGTTGGAATCTTGTTGGTCGCTATTTCGGCTTGTTTATGGATAGGATGCTAGGGCCCAGCTACGAAGCCGGGCTTCATAATCTCAAAGACGCATTAGAGCGTCGAGCAGATGGTAAACCTTGAAGCTGCTAAGCAGCTACCGCTTGGGCGATACTCGCTAAAGCATTTTCTATATTTAAAATGACCTCGTCACACCCTTCTATATTATGACGCTTAGCGATATATGTTGGATCATTATAAGTCAACCACACCTGGCCATTACTATCTTCTGAGACCAACGCTTTCATTGGGAGATCTATAGCAGCACTCTGACTGGCTTGCATAAGAAGTGTGCCTGACATAGGGTTACCGAAAATAATCAGCTGTGTGGCTCGCAGGGTTTTTATCAATTGATGCAGCGCCTTTGGCATGATCTATTCGCGCAAACACATTCATCCCTTTATCTAGCAATAATTGCTCTAATCGGTCTGTGGTATTTGATACAGTATGATTACTTTTTATACTAATGAGTCCGTTTGAAGAATCACCCACAATCATTGCTCCTAAGTTTTTTATTCTCAGTCGCAATATTCAGCGTAAACTTTCATTAGAGTTAAACAACGGGCCACTAATTCGATGGTTGCCCGACGATCTTAACCTCACGTTGCGGGAATGGTATTTCGATATCGTTCTCTTTTAGCACATGCCATATCATTAGTTTTAGGTCAGCATCAACATGGTTCTCACCATCGTCGATTCCTTCCATCCAAAATTCGACGAGAATATCCACACCTGATTCACCAAATTGTGCAATCTCGGCATCAGCCTCTTCTGGCTCTGATAGAACTTGTGGATGGCTACGCACCGTTTTCCTGACGAGTTCTAGCATTTTATCTAGATCGGTTTTATAAGCGACAGAGAATTCTATCTCGTAACGCTGTAACTTATCTCGATGTGTCCAGTTGGTAAACGTTGTTGTAATAAATTGCTCATTCGGGACAACAATATCTTTGCCATCAAATGTCTTTAGGGTGGTCGCACGCATATTGAGCTCATGAATTAAACCTGCTCGACCATCCTCTAGCTCAACATAGTCTCCTACTGTTACAGAACGATCTAGTAGAATTATCAATCCAGAAATAAAGTTAGAAGCAATCTGCTGCAAGCCAAAGCCTAAACCAACACCCAAAGCACCACCAAATACTGCCAGTGCCGTCAGGTTTATGCCCATTACCTGCAATAACAGAATAAATATCGCGGCAAATAAAACTATTTGAAATAGCTTAGCAAAGACTTCTCGAGTACCTAAATCGAGCGCTTCTTGTCGACGTATCGCCTTTTGACCAACATTATTTGAAATACGACCTAACCAAAAAAGCACGCCACCGAAAATTACGACGCGCGCTATGCCGTACAAAGAAATACGGATATTGCCGACCTCTAAGGCGATACTATCGATATAGCGTATAAAGTCGTCTAACCAACCAAATACATGCAAAACGGCTAAAGGCAATATCAGCCATTTAATTATTGACCTTACAATGGGGTGTGAGACATAACGCCGCGTAACCGTATAGAGAAGACCAATAACTGTAAGCCCTAAAACAATACGAACAACCCAGTCCTGCTCGACCAAAGTGTTACTTATCTCTACAGAAATACCGAGAAAAATAATGCTAAGCAATGGAAAGAGAAGGCTTTGGAATTGATATAAACTCTGCCTAATCAGGAAAAACGCGCCTTCCTCGGGTAAAGATTGAAAGAATGGCGTAATTTTTCTAAGAAATTTTGCACATATGGAAGCTAGTATAAACGCGGCAAGAATTAAACCTAACTGAGTATAAAACTTGGGACTGGTACTCCAAACCAAGACTTGATTGAGTATCTCATCGAATTTGGTGATAAATGATTCGATTAC
>CAYUVE010000228.1:0-2616 GCA_964447985.1 uncultured Thiotrichales bacterium | reverse complement strand
ACAGATGAGTGTCGCCAAAGTTCAGTAATCTCAGCCATATCTAAGTTATACGATTCACGGCCTTTTAAGATGGCTAAGCCTTCGGCATAGGCTTGCATCATGCCGTATTCAATACCGTTATGAACCATCTTAGTGAAGTGACCTGCACCAACAGGTCCGACATGGGCCCAACCACGGTCATCCGCAGGGGCCAATGCTTGTAATGCGGGTTTCATAATATCGGCCACCCAGTCGTCCGCACCGACCATGAGACAATAACCATTCTTAAGGCCCCAGATACCACCTGACGTTCCAGCATCCATAAAACCGATACCGTGCTCGGCTAACATCTTGCCGTGGCGCTCGCTATCGTGGAAATTAGAGTTACCGCCATCAACAATAACGTCACCCTTACTCAGCATAGGAATAAGCGCTTGTAATTGCTGTTCAGTGATCTCACCGGCTGGCAGCATAAGCCAAACGACTTTTGGCGATTCAAGCTTGGAAACCGCATCTTCGACAGAGCTCGCGGCAATCATGCCGTGACTCGCCGAGATCTCCTCTACAATCGATGCGTCGCGGTCATAACCGACGACTTCATGGCCACCCTGACAAAGGCGACGGACCATATTTCCGCCCATCTTGCCCAAACCTACCATTGCAAGTTTCATAATCGTTCCCCCCTGGAATTCGATATCACGTGGACACAGTATTCACGTATAGTGTTTAATCGGTCTCAAAACGCTCGACTTTAAATAAGTGCCGGAAATCATTAGAACATTTCCTAATGTAGGATCTCATTACCAGCCGAAACAAAGCCATTGTGACAGATCGCGCGTTAACAAAATATAAAATGTCTCTACCACATGCTTAAAATTTTATTTGCCGCCAGCGAGGCACACCCGTTGATTAAAACCGGCGGCTTGGGTGATGTCGCCGGATCACTACCTTTAGTGTTGGATAAACACGATGCTGAAGTTCGCGTAGTGCTGCCCGCCTATCGCGAAATCATTGCTAAAGCAGGCCGACTTGCATTGGTCAGCAGCCAAATTGCAGCGGATTTACCCTCAGTTCGTATCCTGGAAGGCAAACTCACTGACAGCAATGTCACCTTATGGTTGGTCGACGCACCACATCTTTTTGATCGTGATGGCAGTCCCTATAGCGATAGTAATGGCAATGACTGGCCTGACAACGCGCAACGCTATGCCGTCTTTAGCCAGGTTATTGCGGCGATAGCACTCGATCGCGCCAAACTTTCATGGCAACCCGATATCGTGCACTGCAATGATTGGCAAACCGGACCCGTACCCGCCTTGTTAAGTCTAGACAAAAACGAGACAGCAAAACGTCCCGCCACCGTTTTTACTATTCACAACATTGCCTACCAAGGCCTATTTAACTGGCAGCAGTTTGCAAAAACTAATCTACCTAAAAAATTGTGGGCCATAGAGAGCATGGAGTTTTACGACCACATCTCCTATATAAAAGGTGGAATAGTCCATAGCGACGTCGTCAACACCGTCAGCCCACGCTATGCCGAAGAAATCTGCACACCGGCGTTTGGCTGCGGCATGGAGGGCGTTTTACAACAACGGCGCGATCGACTCAGCGGCATACTAAACGGTGTCGATTACGAAGTTTGGGATCCGCGTAACGATATGCTTATCGCCCGCCAATACGACTATGCGACGCTCCGGTTCAAACGCCAAAACAAACTCGCCTTGCAAAAACACTTGGGGCTAGATGTTGATCCCAATGTTCCTATGCTGGGTGTCGTTTGCCGCATGGTGGAGCAAAAAGGCATCGATCTCATTATTGATTTATTGCCCAAACTGAGCCGACAAAAGGTTCAGTTTGTCTGCCTAGGCAGCGGTGTTAGCCAGTTTGAAGAGGAGATTTCGCGTGTCGCTGCACGAAATTCCGCGAAATTTGCCGTCAATATTGGCTACAATGAGCAACTCGCACACCAAATCGAGGCGGCAGCAGATATTTTTCTTATGCCATCACGCTTTGAGCCCTGCGGCTTAAACCAGATATATAGCCTGCGTTATGGTACTGTGCCCATCGTTCATAATACTGGCGGATTGGCCGACACCGTCGACGACGCGACTAAGGCGAACCTTCGCGATAGAATAGCGACCGGTTTTGTCTTTGACGAGGCTAAATCAGTGCATTTTGAACGAGCCGTAACTCGTGCACTGAATTTATTTCAGCAACCACGAATGTGGAAAAAAATAGTAAAAGTAGGCATGGCAAAAGATTACAGTTGGGATATCAGCGCCGATGCCTATCTTGATCTATATCGCAAGGCATTAAACTATCGCGGTTAGCCGCGAACAACACAATCAGAAAACATTATGAGTGATAAACAGCTACGCTCACGCGTAAGGCTATTTGGTAACCTACTGGGTGATGTTATCCGCGAGCAGGAAGGCCCGCGCGTACTCAAAGCCGTCGAAACATTACGCAAAGGTTTTATTCGTCTACGTGACGAAGAAAACCCCGAAAAACGCGCACAGCTTAATCGCGTGATTAATAAATTTGACGACAAAACACTGACCAATGTCATTCGCGCTTTTAGTTCTTACTTTAGGCTAGTAAATATCGCTGAAGAAGCCCATCAGCACAGAGAGC
>CAYUVE010000227.1:0-2687 GCA_964447985.1 uncultured Thiotrichales bacterium | reverse complement strand
AGTCCTATCTAATCCAATCAGTTCAATATATTTATCGGTCGCGGGACAGCTATATGAACCATATCCAGCAGTTTCGAGCTAAAAATGACGTGTGTCTAATCCTAAGCACTGCTTAAAAGCAATGCCTGGCTATTGTTTTACGACCTATTTTTGGGTTGGGATCAAGGCGAGTGTACTAAACTCAAGCAGGCACGGGTGAGAAACCAATGAACTGAGTAGAGATTATTTGTCCAACAAACGAACCTGTTTACAGTAGGCTCGTTTGCTGGCTGTATAATAAGTTCACTTAGGTGTAGTGATCTATTTTTGTATGAGTTTTATTATCTTGGTTTTAGCGTTAGTACAATGAAAAATAAACGATGTAATAATTTTGCGAGGTTTTTGATTATTTTTGCTGCAGTACTAATATGTTTTGAAGCAGCAGCGACAGAGTATTCGATTATCTATACAGGCAATCTAGATGGTGAGTTAGAACCCTGCGGTTGCAGCGTAGAAGGGAATTCTGGGGGAATCTTACGCCGAGCTTATAAATTAGATACATTGCGCGAAACTGACCCCAATATGTTTGCAATTTCTTCTGGTGGCTTGATCAATAATGGTCTAACCGAGGAAAGGCTGAAGTCGCGTTTTATTTTCTCGGGCTATGCTGATATTGGTTACGATGCAGTAGGCGTGCAATGGGCAGACATTCGGTATGGCGTAGAGTTTAGCAAACGATCAAATATCCCTTGGGTAAGCAGTAATTGGTTGTCGAACGAATTCGACGCTTCCCACTATATTAGACGCGGCGATCAGACGCTGGCTTTTTTTAGTTGGTTAGTACCCGAAGATTCGCCTTACAGAGCGATGCGAGGTGATCATCGTGTTGTAAATCAAGACAGCGATAAGCTAGCAGAGGCCCTAGAACAAGCGCGAGATGAAGGCATTTTGACAGTGCTGACATCGACTTATCCTTATGAGCAAGCGATTCAAGTTTTGCCTCTTGAGCTGGTCGATATTCTTATCGTCAAATCAGCTTATGAAGAGTACCCCGATCCGGAATTGCTTGACGGTACCTTGGTATTACAACCGGGTTCTCGTGGATTGCGTTTGGGTAAGCTAGAGCTGAACTTTGAGCCGGGTAAAGGGGTTACTGCGTGGCAACATGAAGTAATTTCACTGCCACCTGCGGTGCCTAATGCTGCGAGGTTGGAGGCTTGGTATCAGGCTTATAATGACGAGGTGGCAATGGCTTATGAAGCCAGTATTGCCCAGCGTAAAGCCAGCCTTAATGGTAAACCCAGTCCTTTTATCGGTGAAAAAGCCTGTAAAGCCTGCCATACGGAAGCACATGCTATATTCAAAAAAACACGCCACGCTAAGGCTTTTAGGACGCTAGAGCGCGTTAATAAGGCGTTTGACCCAGAGTGTATTGCCTGCCACAGCGTAGGTTTTAATCAACCTGGCGGCTTTGTCGATGTCGAAAGCACCAAGCATTTAAAAAACGTCCAATGTGAGTCGTGTCATGGGCAGGGTAGAGCACATGCCCGGTCTGATGGCCAGTCGCCACTAGGTCATCACGATTGGCAGCCGCAGCAAATGTGCGCCCAATGCCATACCCAGCCGCATAGCCCTTCGTTCGATTTTGTGAACTACTTCACGGAGATTAAACACTAAATCGACGATAGTTCTCCTAGGCATGATGCAAGGAGAAGGAACGATGACACTTTTTGAGCTTTCAATGGGTTTAGGCGTGGTAGCGGTTTTATATATCGTTTTAGCACCAATAGTATCGGCCCAGCTACGCTATAGCAGGGAAGAAGAATTAACCGGTCGTCCGGTATCTGTCCGTACTACGCACCAATTCTAGATACGCTTCATAAGGCCTATTTTTTTACACACGTAGGCAACCTAGGTAGTAGACTCTTGTCTAATTCGCCTGAATAAATCAGGATAGCCGCTTTTTGTCGGTTTGACCGTTCATGTTGGCGCGGATTGGATATTAGATGCAAAAGCGATTTGCTAGACAGAATATTGTTGGTTTTCTAGTTATTACCTTACAGCTAGGGTTTGTCAGTGCCTGCTCAAACTGGTCCGGTGATGGTAATGCTGTCAGTGATAAAGTAGAGCGGGCCACCGTATCGGTTTGGGCGCCTATGCAATCGCAATCGGCCAATGAGGTTATGCGGCAACAGGTGGCGGCATTTAATGCCGACCAGCGTAATGTTCAAATAGAACTTAGCTTGCTGAATCGATCAGATTACGTCAAACGCATTTACCAAGCACGTAGCGATCATATTCTGCCTGGAATCGTTTGTCTCGATCTTGCGCAGTTTGAAGAGTTTGCAGCAGAGGGTGTGTTGCAACCGCTAGAAAAAATGATGTCGCAACGACTCTGGAACGATGTATTGCCAGACTTGCTTGAACAAGGCCATATTGGTACACATATATATGGTGTTCCAGCGATTCATAAGCTTGATCAAGAATTACTTTGGTCGGTGGTAGATGATGCAAAAGATAAAGCCGCGACCATGGCCTTTATTCATTATCTCTTGCATCCTGATAGACAGCGCCAAGTTATCGCTGCTGGCGGTACACAACCTGTCACCTATTCGGCAATGCCATAGTGTTACTTCACGGAACTACAGCTGCCTTCTCACCCTTGAAATCCGTTTAAAACACCACATATTAATAGTATGGACAGATGC
>CAYUVE010000226.1:0-2692 GCA_964447985.1 uncultured Thiotrichales bacterium | reverse complement strand
AGTCCTATCTAATCCAATCAGTTCAATATATTTATCGGTCGCGGGACAGCTATATTGACCATCCAGAGATTTCGAGTAAAAAATGGCATGGGTCTAACTCTAAGCGTCACCTAATAAAGGGATGTCTGGGCGTTGCTCCAAGCCCCATTTTTGGCTTGAGATCAAGGTGAGTAGGACTAAACTCAAGCAGGCATTGGGTGAGAAACCAGTGAACTGAGTAGAGATTATTTGTCCAACAAACGAGCCTATTTACTGTAGGCTCGTTTGCTGGCTATATAATGAGTCCACTTGCTAGGTGTAGTGATCTATTTTTGTATGAGTTTTATTATCTTGGTTTTAGTGTTCGAGAATGAAAAATAAACGATGTAATAAATTTGCGAGGTTTTTGATTATTTTTGCTGCAGTACTAATAGGTTTTGAAGCAGCAGCGACAGAGTATTCGATTATCTATACAGGCAATCTAGATGGTGAGTTAGAACCCTGCGGTTGCAGCGTAGAAGGGAATTCTGGGGGAATCTTACGCCGAGCTTATAAATTAGATACATTGCGCGAAACTGACCCCAATATGTTTGCAATTTCTTCTGGTGGCTTGATCAATAATGGTCTAACCGAGGAAAGGCTGAAGTCGCGTTTTATTTTCTCGGGCTATGCTGATATTGGTTACGATGCAGTAGGCGTGCAATGGGCTGATATTCGATATGGTATTGAGTTCAGTAAACGATCAAATATCCCTTGGGTAAGCAGCAATTGGTTGTCTGACGAATTCGACGCCTCCCACTATATTAGACGTGGCGATCAGACACTGGCTTTTTTTAGTTGGTTAGCACCCGAAGATTCACCTTATAGAGCGATGCAAGGTGATCATCGTGTCGTAAACCAAGACAGCGATGAGCTAGCAGAGGCCCTAGAACAAGCGCGAAGTGAAGGCATTTTGACAGTGCTGACATCAACTTATTCTTATGAGCAAGCGATTCAAGTTTTGCCTCTTGAGCTGGTCGATATTCTTATCGTCAAATCAGCTTATGAAGAGTACCCCGATCCGGAATTGCTTGACGGTACCTTGGTATTACAACCGGGTTCTCGTGGATTGCGTTTGGGTAAGCTAGAGCTGAACTTTGAGCCGGGTAAAGGGGTTACTGCGTGGCAACATGAAGTAATTTCACTGCCACCTGCGGTGCCTAATGCTGCGAGGTTGGAGGCTTGGTATCAGGCTTATAATGACGAGGTGGCAATGGCTTATGAAGCCAGTATTGCCCAGCGTAAAGCCAGCCTTAATGGTAAACCCAGTCCTTTTATCGGTGAAAAAGCCTGTAAAGCCTGCCATACGGAAGCACATGCTATATTCAAAAAAACACGCCACGCTAAGGCTTTTAGGACGCTAGAGCGCGTTAATAAGGCGTTTGACCCAGAGTGTATTGCCTGCCACAGCGTAGGTTTTAATCAACCTGGCGGCTTTGTCGATGTCGAAAGCACCAAGCATTTAAAAAACGTCCAATGTGAGTCGTGTCATGGGCAGGGTAGAGCACATGCCCGGTCTGATGGCCAGTCGCCACTAGGTCATCACGATTGGCAGCCGCAGCAAATGTGCGCCCAATGCCATACCCAGCCGCATAGCCCTTCGTTCGATTTTGTGAACTACTTCACGGAGATTAAACACTAAATCGACGATAGTTCTCCTAGGCATGATGCAAGGAGAAGGAACGATGACACTTTTTGAGCTTTCAATGGGTTTAGGCGTGGTAGCGGTTTTATATATCGTTTTAGCACCAATAGTATCGGCCCAGCTACGCTATAGCAGGGAAGAAGAATTAACCGGTCGTCCGGTATCTGTCCGTACTACGCACCAATTCTAGATACGCTTCATAAGGCCTCATTTTTTTACACACGTAGGCAACCTAGGTAGTAGACGCTTGTCTAATCCGCCTGAATAGATCAGGATAGCTGACTTTGGTCGGTTTGACCGCTCATTTGGCGCGGATTGGGTATTAGATGCAAAAGCGATTTGCTAGACAGAATATCGTTGGTTTTTTAGTTATCAGCGTACTGCTAGGGTTTGTCAGTGCCTGCTCAAACTGGTCCGGTGATGGTAATGCTGTTAGTGATAAAGTCGAGCGGGCCACCGTATCGGTTTGGGCGCCTATGCAATCGCAATCGGCTGATGAGGTTATGCGACAACAGGTGGCGGCATTTAATGCCGACCAGCGTAATGTTGAAATAGAACTTAGCCTGCTCAATCGATCAGATTACGTCAAACGTATTGACCAAGCACGTAGCGATCATATTCTGCCTGGAATCGTTTGTCTCGATCTTGCGCAGTTTGAAGAGTTTGCGGCAGAGGGTGTGTTGCAACCGCTAGAAAAAATGATGTCGCAACGACTCTGGAATGATGTATTGCCAGACTTGCTTGAACAGGGTCATATTGGTACACATATATACGGTGTTCCTGCGATTCATAAGCCTGATCAAGAATTACTTTGGACGGTTGTAGATGATGCAAAAGATAAATCTGCGACCATGGCCTTTATTCATTATCTTTTGCATCCTGAGAGACAGCGCCAAGTTATCGCAGCCGGTGGTACGCAACCAGTGACTTATTCGGCAATGCCATAGTTGTTACCTCGCAGCGCCATAGCTGTTTTCTCACCCTTGAAATCCGTTTAAAACACCACATATTAATAGTATGGACAGATGC
>CAYUVE010000225.1:0-2716 GCA_964447985.1 uncultured Thiotrichales bacterium | reverse complement strand
TGCTGCCTAAGTCTTGGCAGTAGATCCATTAAGACCCTGAACTGGCTTGTGACTCTTTTTCGGCATCCACCAAAGCAGTTAATTTAAACTGGATATCTTGGCCTGACCAATATTGCACTTCTGCTTCTAGCTCTTCTTTTGTCAACGGATGACCTTGCAGCCAGTCCTCATCCATTTTTATAGAAAATTTATTTTTACCTTTAATGGCGATAGCTGGCAAATCATGGCTCTTGCGCGAACGATTAAACAAACACGCCAAGCGAAAAACCAGGACTAGCAACCAGTCGGCGGTAAAGTGATAGCTTTCTGCGACAGCACGAATACGCCGCCGCTGATTAAGAATAAGAAAACTAATTTGCTTTTGCTCTAGTTTTGAAAACCCCAGCATGTCTGCATTTAAAACGATATAAGCCCCGTGTTTTTGAAAACCACTGTGAGATATCGTTAGACCAATCTCATGTAGACTGGATGCCCACATAAGTAGTTGCCGCGCATTGTCTACTGGCAGCGATAAATCATTCTTAACGATATCAAGCAACTCCAATGCATGTTCTTCAACTTGCTTGGCTTTTGCAGCATCAACACGATAATTTTCCATCATATTGCGTATGGTGACATAGCGCGCATCTGAACGCCGAACACGCCCTGCGAGATCGTGAATAATGCCTTCTTTCATCGCATAGTCAGAAACAATCATGCGCTCAATGCCTAGCTCCAGAAATAAGGCATGCAATATTGCTGCGCCGCCAGCGATGACCGTGCGACGATCTTCTTTTAAGCCAAGTAAATCAATATTATCTGTGTGACCTGCTTTGATTATTTTTTTTGCAAGTTTTTCTAAACCACGCAAAGTAATCGCATGTTCATCAGGCCAATTACGATTAACAATTTCACCAACGGTACGAATTGTTCCTGATGAGCCAACAGCTTCGCCCCAGCTCTCGGCTTGAAACTGTTCTCGGTGTGCACGTATTTCACGACGGGCAGCACGAATAGCACTATCGTAATTGTCTTGGTTAAGAATATTGTCACGAAAAAAACGGCGGCTATAGGTCACACAACCCATATAAAGACTTTCTAAGCGATGTGGGGTTAAGTCTCGACCAATAATTAATTCCGTCGAACCACCGCCAATATCGACCACTAGTCGATGTTTATCACTGGGCGCAAAATCCTGAGTAACACCCAGATAAATCAATCGCGCTTCTTCAATACCACTGATGATATTAATCGGTACACCGATGATTGATTCGGCTTTTTCTAAAAACTCATCAGATTCTTGCAGTGTACGTAGTGTATTAGTTCCCACTACACGTACGGAGTCTTTATCTATACCATCGATAATTTCAGCGAAACGACCTAAGGCCTCTAAAGCTCGAGCAGCGACTTCCTCACTCAAGCGTTTACGTTCATCAAGGCCTTCAGCAAGCCGTACCATCTCTTTATGGCGATCAAGATAACGAATTTTATCGGAGTCGATACGAGCGATAAGCAGGTGAAAACTATTCGACCCGAGATCAAGTGCTGCAACACGGCCTTGGCCCGCGCTTGGTGTTGCCATATTAATACTCGTTAAACCAATGACGACTGGCGTCGATCCAATAGACCGCTAATCGCTTGCTGAGAACGACCGGACTCCGCCGCCGCCACATAATCACGTATCGCCATTTGCGAATCCACCTTACGTCGGTTACCGCGAGCCACATAGGCATTACTATGCTCTTCATCTATGATTCGCGCCTTACAATTGTCATTCGACTGTAAACGCATAATATCCAATATACGTCGCTTAATCTCTTTATCGTAAATTGGTAGGCTAACTTCAACGCGATGATCAATATTTCGCGTCATCATATCGGCAGAACTGATAAAAACATCAGGATCATCATTATTGGCAAAGATATAAACTCGCGAATGTTCCAGGAAACGCCCTACGATGCTAATGGCTTCGATGTTCTCACTGATGCCAGCAACCTGCGGCACAACAGAACATATCGAGCGCGCAATGACTTTCACCTTAACTCCAACGCCGCTGGCCTCATAAAGCTTATCAACAAGCTCTGGATCAGCAAGATTATTCACTTTAATAAATATCCAAGCTGGCTTACCCGCACGCGCATTTGCCATTTCTTGCTCGATACGGCTACGTAATTGATCACGAAAATTAATGGGCGAAACTAACAGATGCTTAAAGTCAAAACGACGATAACTGTTGGCGGAAAACTCAAACACTTTCTCAACCTCAGCCGTTATCTCCGGTCTCGCCGTAAACACAGCGAAGTCAGTATAAACCCTTGCGGTTTTTTCATGAAAATTACCCGTACCCACCACCGCGTAGCTAGCATCAACGCCGTCTTCAGTGCGCTTGATCAAACATATCTTTGAGTGGAATTTAAGCCCTTGAATACCAAACGAGACTTTGACACCTGACTCGGTTAATCTTTGCGCCCATTGAATATTCGCTTTCTCATCAAAACGGGCTTGCAACTCAACAATAACGTGCACGGACTTACCATTTTGTGCCGCATTGATTAACGAATTCATCACTCGTGATTCGTTCGCCACACGATAAACTGATATACGAATTTCTTTTACACGCGAATCTATCGCTGCCTCGCGCAAGAAATTAGTAAAATAATTAAAACTCTGATAAGGGTAATGTAAAAATACATCGCCTTTTTTGACCGCATCAAAGGTGGTCACCTCAGCATCAATA
>CAYUVE010000224.1:0-2788 GCA_964447985.1 uncultured Thiotrichales bacterium | reverse complement strand
GTTTCACCCACTTCAATCAAATCACCCATATGAAAATAAGCGGTGCGCTGCGAAACGCGTGCCGCCTGCTGCATCGAGTGAGTCACAATCACGATGCTGTACTGCTCACGCAGCTCATCGATAAGGTCCTCAATCTTAGCCGTAGCGATGGGATCTAGTGCTGAACAAGGCTCATCCATCAGAATCACCTCAGGACTGACCGCGATGGTACGTGCAATACATAAACGCTGCTGCTGTCCACCTGATAATCCCGTACCGGATTTATCTAGCCGATCTTTCACTTCGTCCCAAATACCAGCTCTTTGCAAAGAAGTTTCTACAATTTCATCAAGCTCGGCTTTAGTTCTGGCCAAACCGTGAATTCGTGGCCCCCAGGCAACATTATCGTAGATAGATTTCGGAAACGGGTTAGGCTTTTGGAACACCATGCCGACCTGAGACCGTAGGGGCACAACATCAATTTTTTTGTCGTAAATATCGCTACCATCAAGCAGTATCTCGCCTTCTACACGACATGTTTCGATGGTGTCGTTCATACGATTGAGACAACGTAAAAACGTCGATTTACCGCAACCTGAGGGGCCAATCATCGATATGACCTCATTACGCCCGATATCAATATTGACATCGCGGATAGCGTGTTTCTCGCCGTAATAGACATCAATATTGCGGCAAGTCATACGTGGGTTTTCGACCGTAAAATCTCCAACAGTCTCGCGATTCTCGCGGTTAATCGCCACCCGCCCCATCGGCACAGCTGGATCCGCCACGGTTACCTCGCTCGCTGGTTGCTTTTCGGCCGTCATATCATTCACTAACATGGTTCTAATAACCTCACCCGTTGTTCCGACTCACTACCAACGCCGCTCAAGCCGTTTACGTATTGCCACGGCTACCGCATTCATGGTAACCAGAAATGCCAATAGCACCATAATAGCACCAGACGTCTTCTCAACAAACGCTCGTTCGGGACTATCTGCCCATAAAAATATCTGCACGGGTAGAACGGTCGACGGATCGACGACACTGGTGGGAATATCGACAATAAAGGCCACCATTCCTATCATTAATAGCGGAGCACTTTCACCTAAGGCCTGAGCCATGCCGATAATTGTCCCCGTCAACATGCCTGGCAACGCCAGCGGCAACACATGACTGGTGACAACCTGGATTTTTGAGGCCCCCACTCCCAAAGCCGCCTCTCGAATAGAATTAGGTACTGTTTTGAGCGCCGCCCGGCTAGCGATGATTATTGTCGGCAAGGTCATCAAAGTCAGCACTAAACCACCTACCAGCGGTGCTGAGCGCGGAAAATGCAAAAAATTGATAAATACAGCCAAACCCAGCAAACCGAATACAATCGAGGGCACCGCTGCGAGATTATTGATATTGACCTCGATTAAATCGGTCCAACGATTTTTGGGCGCAAACTCTTCGAGATACACCGCTGTCGCTACCGCAATGGGAAATGACAATAACAGCGTGACAATTAAAGTAAAAAACGAGCCTGATAACGCGGCAAAAATACCGGCAAGTTCCGCATCTCGAGAATCACCATTAGTGAAGAACCCAATGTTAAAACGCCGTTCGACACGACCTTGCTCTACCAGCGTATCCACCCAGGCAATTTGCTTATTAGAAAGACGCCTATCACCCTCTGGCAAATCACGGTCGATATAGCCTTTCATTAGCATATCGATTTCATCATCAGCGGGTAGCCAAATACGCATTTGTGTCCCGATCAGCGATGCATCAGCCTTCACCCTATCCGCAAGTTGGTAAGACGCTCCGGTACTCGCGATCTTATAAAGCTTGCGCTTATCCTTACGCTTCTTAACGTCAGGAAAAGTTTTACGCAGCGAGGCTTTGACTAACGCCGCATAATCCGCAGAAGCTAAACTTTTGGCATCGCGTTTGTCGCCAATATCCAGCGTTTCCGGATCAAAATCGATATCTAAAGCGATAAATGTGGTGGTAAACGCAGAATGGCCCTTGTAGATGATATTGCCAAACATCAGTACTAAAAACACTAAGGCCGCCGCTATCGCGATGATGCCGTATAATTGAAAGCGTTTTTCAGCGGCATGACGACGCTTCATGCTGGCATTAACAATATCAATCGTGCGGCGCTCGCTGAGATTAACGTCGTTAGCCATTACACCGACACCTCTTCGCGGTATTTGCGAACGATATACAGTGCGACAACATTCAAAATTAAGGTCGTCACAAATAGCATTAAGCCTAAAGCAAACGCGGCCAGCGTTTTAGCACTATCAAACTCCTGGTCGCCGGTTAATAGCGTGACAATTTGTACCGTGACTGTCGTCACGGCTTCAAGCGGATTCAAAGTTAAGTTAGCAGCCAAACCTGCAGCCATCACCACAATCATGGTTTCACCGATAGCACGCGATACACCGAGAAGAATTCCACCAATCACACCAGGCAAAGCGGCAGGAAAAACCACTTTTCTAATTGTTTCAGATTGCGTAGCACCTAAAGCCAACGCGCCGTCTCGCATAGACTGCGGCACAGCATTAATCACGTCATCTGACAAAGACGATATAAAGGGAATAATCATGATTCCCATGACCAAACCTGCTGCCAAAGCGCTTTCTGAAGCGACATCTAAGCCAACACTTGCACCCATATCACGAATGAACGGTGCCACGGTTAACGCAGCAAAGAAACCGTAAACCACTGTCGGTATACCCGCTAGAATTTCGAGCACTGGCTTGACGATATCTCGAACCCTAGGCGACGCGTACTCTGACAAATATATTGCTGACAT
>CAYUVE010000223.1:0-2834 GCA_964447985.1 uncultured Thiotrichales bacterium | reverse complement strand
CAATCTTCGGCATTGAGGTCTTTACCCAGCGCTGATCGCTGCATTGGTGAGCATTCAACTTGTTGGGTCATTGTCGGGTTCTCCTTGCTTGGCCTTACTAAAGTCTAATCAGTAAGTATACGCTGACTATCAATAAAATCGAATAGTTAGGCTAGACTATATTCCTTAGTTGCTGTTGGGTTATCGGTCAATCCATCGGTATTTAAAGGTGAATTTGAAACTAAACGTTTCAGCGATTAGATTTCAAATTTAGTTTTGAGCTTTTTCTTTACGGCGACGTTCTTAAGCTCAACATACTGAGGCAAGCCTTTTTTATAGGGTGGATAGTCTTCCCCAACAATCAGCGGTTGTAAGTACTCGCGGCATTTTTCAGTAATCCCGAAACCATTACGGCTGATAAAGCTACGTGGCATCATCTTTTCAACGTTTGCCACGTCTGCAAGATTAGCAACGCCTAATCCCCAACGATAGGGTTTATTTGATTTTCGAACAATAGTCGGCATGACAGCATTATTGCCTCTAATGGCGAGCTTTACGGCGGCCTTGCCTAGGGCATAGGCTTGTTCTACATCGGTTTTCGAGGCGATATGCCGTGCAGCGCGTTGTAAGTAGTCAGCGACGGCCCAGTGATATTTATAGCCGAGTTTTTCTTTACAAAGGTTAGCGATAACCGGTGCGACTCCGCCTAACTGGGCATGACCAAAAGCATCGGTTCCGCCAGCTTCAGCGAGAAAATTGCCAGCAGCATTTTTGACACCTTCCGATACGACAATGGCGCAGTAGCCGTATTTTTTAACGCTTTGTTCAACGCGAGCAAGAAATTTCTCTTCATCAAATACAATTTCTGGAAACAAAATAATATGTGGTGCATCGCCGTCTTTTTCGCAGGCAAGCCCACCTGCGGCGGCAATCCAGCCCGCATGTCGTCCCATTACCTCCATGACAAATATCTTAGTCGAGGTCTTGGCCATGGAAGCGACATCAAATGCTGCTTCACGGATCGATACGGCGACGTATTTGGCTACCGAGCCAAAACCTGGGCAGTTATCCGTAATGGGTAAATCATTATCGACAGTTTTTGGAATCCCCACGCAAGTAATGGGGAAGTCCATGGCTTCAGCAATTTGCGATACCTTATGCGAGGTATCCTGTGAATCACCGCCCCCGTTATAAAAGAAATAACGAATATTGTGCGCCTTAAACACCTCGATAAGACGCTCATACTCTGCACGGCTCTCTTCGATACCTTTAAGTTTATGACGACAGGAGCCAAACGCGCCTGAAGGGGTGTGGCGTAGGGCAGTAATAGCTCGTTTCGATTCTTTGCTGGTGTCAATGAGGTCTTCTGTTAGAGCGCCGATGATACCGTTGCGGCCGGCGTAAACTTTGTTGATTTTGTCCTTATGCTTGCGAGCCGTTTCGATGACTCCGCATGCGCTAGCATTGATGACGGCGGTAACACCACCTGATTGGGCATAGAATGCATTTGCCTTGGCCATACTCCCTCCCATTGTGTTTTTTGCAGATGGTGAGCTATGACGCGCTGCTTTGCAAGGCGCTTATTGCTAGATGCGTTGACTTCGCTCTGATATAAAGAGTAGTTTTAGCGGGTACGTGAGTGGCTGGTAATGATTTACAGCCAAACTATTGTTTTACCTAATATAATAAGTTATTGAAAAATATATAAAAAATACTCTGAGGAGTGAGTAACCTAATGAGAGTTGTGCTACTGGGAGCACCGGGTTCTGGCAAGGGAACCCAAGCCAAGCTACTGATGGAGACGCATCAAGTGCCGCAGGTTTCTACGGGAGACTTGTTACGCGAGGCTATTCGCAATAAAACCACATTAGGTAAGCAAGCCCGAGCAGCAATGGAATCTGGCCAGTTGGTGCCCAACGAAGTAGTGCTTGGAATTATCTCAAATCGGCTCGAGGATGCGGATACTGAGCGAGGGTTTATTTTGGACGGTTTTCCTCGCAATATCGATCAAGCGCGTGCGCTAGATGAGATGTTACGAGAGCTTGGCAAGCCCCTAGAGTTAGCCGTATTGCTCGAAGTTGAGGCGGATATTTTATTGCAGCGACTGACGGGGCGACGTACCTGCATTAGTTGCGGTGCGGTTTATAACGTTTATACCTCACCACCGACCATTGAAGACAGGTGTGATGAATGTGGCGACGTACTCAAGCATCGACCTGACGATAACGAGACGACTATCGAGCAACGCCTAAAGGTTTTTCATGTTCAGACTCGACCACTGATTAGCTATTATCGAGAACAAAGAAAGCTACGTACGATTCAAGCTATTGGCGATGTCGATGATATTTTTGCGGGTATTAACAAAATCGTTGGTCAGATTGATCAAATGGCGGTGATCGAAGAGGTGCCGGACGAATTTGTTGATGAAATTGTTAATGCACCTTCAGCAGTGGTGACTGAGCCTTTGCCGCCTGTAGATCTACCAGAAGTTGATAAGAAACCAGTTAAGGCGAGAAAGAAAACTGCAGAGAAGTCGAGCGATGAAGAGGTTGTCACTAAACCTAAGCCTAAGAAGAAAAAAGTAGTGGCTAAAAAGAAAACGGCGAAGAAAAAGGTAGCAAAGAAAAAGACGGCTAAAAAAGCCGCGCCAAAGAAAAAAGCCACAGTAAAGAAAACTGCTAAGAAAAAGACTATAAAAAAAGCGGCGGCGAAGAAGAAAGTCGTCAAGAAGAAATCGGTAAAGAAAAAAACCGCTAAAAAGGCGGCACCAAAAAAGAAGGTTGTGAAGAAAACACGGCCTAAAAAGAAAACAGCAAAAAAAACGCCCGCTAAAAAGTCGGTGAAGAAGAAAACCA
>CAYUVE010000222.1:0-2853 GCA_964447985.1 uncultured Thiotrichales bacterium | reverse complement strand
ATTCTTGTCGCCTCTACAACAATTGGATCAAGCGCTATGCTTTGTACCGCTATAGAGATAATTAGCAGTGAAGACAATATATCTACTCACTTAAGCGTCACGTGCATTTAGGAGAACAACACTTCTCTAACAAAAGGAACCGTCAATCTACGCTGTTTAGCTAATGAGTGTTTGTCTAATTGGTCTAACAAGCCAAACAAACTATGAATATCTCGTTGCACTCTGGACATGAGAAAGCTTACGACATCATCACTTAACTCAAAACCACGTGTTTTCGCCCGGCTTTGCAAGGCTGTCATTTTCTCATCGTCGCTGAGTTCTCGCTGTTCAAAAATCAAGCACGATGCTAAACGAGATTGCAAATCAGCAAGCACATCAAGTTGTTGCGGCACGCGATCTGCGCTACATACCAACTTTACAGAATTATCCTTTAACCGATTAAACAAATGGAAAACTGCGTTTTGCCATTCATCTGTAATGCTTACTTCGTCAATATCATCAATACAAACAAGCCGACATTGCTCCAAACCCTGACAGAAACTTGGGTCAAGTTCGTCAATATTATCTGCTGATAACAAGGCAACAGATTGATTTGAGTCGATGTAACTTTTCAACAAAGCATGAAGAAAATGTGTTTTACCACTACCGGGTTTTCCCCAAAGATATATCGGTGCGCTGTCGTCAGCATCTAAGGCCGCAGCAACTAATAGTTTATTTTCCCCAATAAGATAATTATCAAAACTATAATCATCGCCCAAACGCAGGTCTAAGGGTAATTGCGCCAAACTGCTTATCCTTCTTCGTGACCAGAATGACGATTTTGCCAGGCGCGCTTCCCCCAAACCCAAACATAATCAATACCACTTAGCACTGTCGTCGTAAATACCACATAAATCAGCGGTTCAATAAAGCCATCAAGCCAGGCGATGACGCTAGCCAAAAGCACAACAACCACCAAACCGATTTGCGTTGCTGTGTTAATTTTACTAATGAGCGATGGCGCCATTTCTACGCGGCCAATCAATACAAAGTAGCCTAAAGAGCCACTAACAATCACTAAATCTCGAATAATCACGGCAATGACTAACCATAAAGGTAATATCCCAACCCAGCCCAACACAAGATAACTACTGACAAGCAGAAGCTTGTCAGCGAGCGGATCAAGAAAAGCGCCAAGTTTACTTGTCCATCCGTTACGCTTAGCCAAATAGCCATCGATGCCATCGGAGACGCCAGCGATAACAAATAATACTAGTGCGATACTGAGTTGTTGTGTGTAGAGCAAATAAACAATAGGAATGACTAGCAGTATTCTGCCAATACTGATGATATTAGGGATATCTCGCCGAGTCACGGAATCAAGCTATAACTCAAAGTATCATAGTTAAATGAAAATCGTGCGCTAGCACTTTCTTGTAATACTCTACCACGCTCTATAATCAGGCGGATATCATCAAGCTGGCCGCGATACTGAATATCAAAACTAATATTTGCTCCGCGGACTTCGTGAATACTCACACGATCGACAAACTGCAAGGATTCTAGGTAACTCAAAACGCGCGCATAGTCTTCGACACCACTGACATTACTGACCGCAAGCGTTACGGCGGCACGACGGCTATTATCAATCCTCGTTGCATAAACTCGGCCCAGACTATCGGCAAGACCGTCAACTCCCACTGTGATAACTGCCTCGGCTTCAGCACTATCAGAATCCCAAGCATCCTCAGAACCGTCTGCATTGATTAAACTCCAATGCCCACGCCAACCACCTGCAACAGGAAACAAACGACCGACAACAATCGCTTCTGGTGAATAACGCACCGATGCAACTTGAATAACGTCACGAAACCCGCCCCAGACTTCTGCCACTGAAACCAATGAACGATCATCCAAGTCTAGCAGCGGCAGCAAATAAGGTAAGCCACGACGCTGCATATTGTCAGCCAGCATAGATTCGATACCAGGATGACTGCCCGTACCGATCAATTGTCGTTGACCTTCGCTTTCTATCGCCAGCCAAAAAAGTACGGTTGGCCTTTCTGATTGCCAAATAGGCAAACTATTGCCAAGCAATAAATCACTGACCGCGTCAGCATCAAACTCCGCATTTAGGCGCTGCCCTCCTTCATCATCACTTGCATAGCTAAACTGACTAACAAACTTTAGAGGATCACGAATGGCTTGTTTGACCGACGGGTCTAATACAATGCTACGACTACCACTTAGCTTAACGAGCACTTGTTCTAATGCCTGCTTCAGACCACGTGCTTGCTCAGCATCACCTTGATCAGCAACAATCACGCTGGCACTATTTAGATCCGCTACATTCGCTGCGCCGACAGGGCCACACAAACACGCAAGCAGAACAAATGCCGCACAGACATGACGTAAACTAGCGAATACAGGATAAGCACTCATTTAATAAAAAGTGGTTTCTTAAAAGACCATAATACTACGATTGTTAAAAGTATAATTTAATTGCTGCGCCGTTTAATTGGCTACGATCAATAAAAATCTGGCCTTGATAGATAGAGACAATTTCAGCTACGGCAGACAGCCCTATTCCCTGACCAGGTGTCGATGCATCTGCTCGGGCACCACGTTTTAATACATGTTCGACCATATCTTCTTTAATACCCGGGCCATCATCTTCGACAATGATAACCACTTTACCAGAAGCATCTGCATCGATATTGAGTTCCACCCGTTTACTACACCATTTAAATGCATTATCAAGCAGGTTACCTAGCAACTCGAAAAGATCACTTTCATCCATACGGACATTGACATTCTTAGGGTCATTTAAGCGTGTCGTAACACCTTTTTCAGCATAGACTTTTTCTAAAGCAG
>CAYUVE010000221.1:0-2853 GCA_964447985.1 uncultured Thiotrichales bacterium | reverse complement strand
ATTCTTGTCGCCTCTACAACAATTGGATCAAGCGCTATGCTTTGTACCGCTATAGGGATAAGTAGCAGTGAAGACAATATATCTACTCACTTAAGCGTCGCATGCATTTAGGAGAACAATACTTCTCTGACAAAAGGAATCGTCAATCTACGTTGTTTAGCTAAAGAGTGTTTGTCTAGTTGATCTAACAAGCCAAACAAACTATGAATATCTCGTTGCACTCTAGACATGAGAAAGCTTACGACATCATCGCTTAACTCAAAACCGCGTGTTTTCGCCCGACTTTGCAAGGCTGTCATTTTCTCATCGTCGCTGAGTTCTCGCTGTTCAAAAATCAAACACGATGCTAAACGAGATTGCAAATCAGCAAGCACATCAAGTTGTTGTGGCACGCGATCTGCGCTACATACCAACTTTACGGAATTATCTTTTAAGCGGTTAAACAAATGAAAAATTGCATTTTGCCATTCATCCGTAATGGTTACTTCGTCAATATCATCAATACAAACAAGCTGACATTGTTCCAAACCCTGACAGAAACTTGGGGCAAGTTCGTCAATATTATCTGCTGATAACAAGGCAACAGACTGATTTGAGTCGATGCAACTTTTCAACAAGGCATGAAGAAAATGTGTTTTACCGCTACCGGGTTTTCCCCAAAGATATATCGGTGCGCTGTCGTCAGCATCTAAGGCCGCAGCAACTAATAGTTTATTTTCCCCAATAAGATAATTATCAAAACTATAATCATCGCCCAAACGCAGGTCTAAGGGTAATTGCGCCAAACTGCTTATCCTTCTTCGTGACCAGAATGACGATTTTGCCAGGCGCGCTTCCCCCAAACCCAAACATAATCAATACCACTTAGCACTGTCGTCGTAAATACCACATAAATCAGCGGTTCAATAAAGCCATCAAGCCAGGCGATGACGCTAGCCAAAAGCACAACAACCACCAAACCGATTTGCGTTGCTGTGTTAATTTTACTAATGAGCGATGGCGCCATTTCTACGCGGCCAATCAATACAAAGTAGCCTAAAGAGCCACTAACAATCACTAAATCTCGAATAATCACGGCAATGACTAACCATAAAGGTAATATCCCAACCCAGCCCAACACAAGATAACTACTGACAAGCAGAAGCTTGTCAGCGAGCGGATCAAGAAAAGCGCCAAGTTTACTTGTCCATCCGTTACGCTTAGCCAAATAGCCATCGATGCCATCGGAGACGCCAGCGATAACAAATAATACTAGTGCGATACTGAGTTGTTGTGTGTAGAGCAAATAAACAATAGGAATGACTAGCAGTATTCTGCCAATACTGATGATATTAGGGATATCTCGCCGAGTCACGGAATCAAGCTATAACTCAAAGTATCATAGTTAAATGAAAATCGTGCGCTAGCACTTTCTTGTAATACTCTACCACGCTCTATAATCAGGCGGATATCATCAAGCTGGCCGCGATACTGAATATCAAAACTAATATTTGCTCCGCGGACTTCGTGAATACTCACACGATCGACAAACTGCAAGGATTCTAGGTAACTCAAAACGCGCGCATAGTCTTCGACACCACTGACATTACTGACCGCAAGCGTTACGGCGGCACGACGGCTATTATCAATCCTCGTTGCATAAACTCGGCCCAGACTATCGGCAAGACCGTCAACTCCCACTGTGATAACTGCCTCGGCTTCAGCACTATCAGAATCCCAAGCATCCTCAGAACCGTCTGCATTGATTAAACTCCAATGCCCACGCCAACCACCTGCAACAGGAAACAAACGACCGACAACAATCGCTTCTGGTGAATAACGCACCGATGCAACTTGAATAACGTCACGAAACCCGCCCCAGACTTCTGCCACTGAAACCAATGAACGATCATCCAAGTCTAGCAGCGGCAGCAAATAAGGTAAGCCACGACGCTGCATATTGTCAGCCAGCATAGATTCGATACCAGGATGACTGCCCGTACCGATCAATTGTCGTTGACCTTCGCTTTCTATCGCCAGCCAAAAAAGTACGGTTGGCCTTTCTGATTGCCAAATAGGCAAACTATTGCCAAGCAATAAATCACTGACCGCGTCAGCATCAAACTCCGCATTTAGGCGCTGCCCTCCTTCATCATCACTTGCATAGCTAAACTGACTAACAAACTTTAGAGGATCACGAATGGCTTGTTTGACCGACGGGTCTAATACAATGCTACGACTACCACTTAGCTTAACGAGCACTTGTTCTAATGCCTGCTTCAGACCACGTGCTTGCTCAGCATCACCTTGATCAGCAACAATCACGCTGGCACTATTTAGATCCGCTACATTCGCTGCGCCGACAGGGCCACACAAACACGCAAGCAGAACAAATGCCGCACAGACATGACGTAAACTAGCGAATACAGGATAAGCACTCATTTAATAAAAAGTGGTTTCTTAAAAGACCATAATACTACGATTGTTAAAAGTATAATTTAATTGCTGCGCCGTTTAATTGGCTACGATCAATAAAAATCTGGCCTTGATAGATAGAGACAATTTCAGCTACGGCAGAGAGCCCTATTCCCTGACCAGGCGTCGATGCATCTGCTCGAGCACCACGTTTTAATACATGTTCGACCATATCTTCTTTAATACCAGGGCCATCATCTTCAACAATGATACTCACTTTACCAGAAGCATCTGCATCGATATTGAGTTCAACCCGTTTATTACACCATTTAAAAGCATTATCAAGCAGGTTACCTATCAACTCGAAAAGGTCGCTTTCATCCATACGGACATTGACATTCTTCGGGTCATTTAAGCGTGTCGTAACACCTTTTTCAGCATAGACTTTTTCTAAAGCAG
>CAYUVE010000220.1:376-3013 GCA_964447985.1 uncultured Thiotrichales bacterium | reverse complement strand
GTGCAATGACTGCAACCAAGCTAGAGGATAAGCGACTGTGGCATGCTCAATAACCTGACCATCAACAATATATTGAATATCGCGATCATCTACTCGCACATGCGCACGACAGGGCAAACCGATGATCGAGTAACGGCCCCACTTCTCCCCGCCTTGCACCGATTCAAATAAATAACTCAATGGCCCGTCGGCCAATTTCAGATAAACGCTAAGAGGGGTGTCTAGGTCTGCACTGACCTCTGACATAAGTGGTATACGATTGTACCCTTGCTCGGCGAGATGCTTAAATTCTTCGTATTGCATCACCAAGAAAATAAACCACTAAGCCGCTTTGGAAAATAGTTGGCCCAGCTCTATCATGCTATCGATCACCGCGTCAGGCTTAGAGTCGCGAATATCAACACCATGATTGTAACCATAGCTCATACAGATGATTTTGAATTCCGCTGCTCTTGCTGCCTTAACATCGCTTATTGAGTCGCCAATCATTAGACAATCGTTTGGTGACAGGCCAAAAAACTCGGCACCATGCAACAAAGGCAATGGATCGGGTTTCTTTTTAGGCAAGGTATCGCCGCTGATCACGATTTCAAAATCGTCATGAATACCTAGAGTTTTCAACAAAGGTAACGTGAACTGTGCCGCCTTGTTCGTCACACAACCTACACGCAGCCCGATACTTTTCAGATAATCGATACCTTCACGAACTCCCGGATAAAGCTGACTACGCTCACAGGTATTGGCTTCATAGAGCTCTATAAATACCGGGTAAGCACGCTGAAACAACGACTCGTCGGGCTCACCATTAAGTTGGCCGAGCAAGGCTCGTTTTACTAGCCTCTCAACACCGTTACCCACCCAATGGCGAACCTTCTCTTCACCATGCGCAGGCATATCCAGCGCAGCCATCATCTCATCAACACAGTACGCCAGGTCGGGCACGCTATCGACCATCGTGCCATCGACGTCAATAAGAACTGCTTTAGGTAAGGTATCAAACATCACTAAAAAACTTAGCCGCGAGCTCGCGCAATTTCTTCACGCATTTTGTCGATAACCGTCTTGTAGTCATCAGCGCCAAAAATTGCCGAACCCGCAACGAATGTATCGGCACCCGCAGCAGCAATATCGTGGATATTATCTGTTTTTACGCCACCATCGATTTCTAAACGGATGTCGTAACCGCTTTCATCAATGATCTTACGCGCTTCACGCAACTTATCTAACGCTGAAGGAATAAAAGACTGACCGCCAAAGCCAGGGTTAACTGACATCAACAAGATCATATCGATTTTATCCATGACATGAGTCAAATGATGTAATGGTGTAGCCGGGTTAAAAACCAAACCTGACTTACAGCCACGATCACGAACTAACTGTAAGGAACGATCGATATGCTCACTAGCCTCGGGATGGAAAGTAATATAGCTAGCACCTGCATCGGCGAAATCACCAATAATGCGATCGACAGGCTTTACCATTAAGTGAACATCGATCTCAGCAGTGACACCATGTTTTCTGAGGGCATCACAAACCAAAGGACCGATAGTCAAATTAGGTACATAGTGATTATCCATCACATCAAAATGAACAATATCTGCACCAGCAGCCAATACATTATCGACTTCTTCACCCAGACGGGCAAAGTCAGCAGAAAGAATAGAAGGAGCAATTTTTGCGTCTAACATAGCATTTCCCGATTTAAGTAAAAATTATTTTTCATATTCCATAAACGAATAAAGCGCCCCTTACTGCTAAGGGGCGCTCTAAGTCTTCGTATTATCTCGTTTTTACTACGACGATTTGAGCAGCCCGTTACGCGACAATGACCATCGTATCGCAAAAAAGGCGATCGCGGCGATGATTACTGTGACAACGATATCAAAAATACCCGTCATAGGAATATGGTATTCACCTTGTAGCGAACCTGAGATCCAGGTGTATCGCTCCAGCCAGGTACCAATAACAATCGAACAAGCAACAATGAAAATCACTGTAGGATTGTGACGATTTGGCGTCAATGCAAAAGTACAGAATGGGATAACAAACTTCAGCATCAAGAATGCCCACCAAATCTTGGCATAATCATAAAGCATCATATTGTTATAACGCGCCATTTCTTCTGGGAAACGGCCATACCACATAATCAAATACTGTGTGAAATAGAGATAGGTATAAAGAATTGTCATACCTAACATGAACTGAGCCATAAAGTTAAAAATCTTTTGCTCGTCTAGCTCTACGGACAATTTACCACTCTTCACCAACAAGAACAGAACAATGGTGAAAGAAGCCAAATAAAAATGGAAATTACTTTGGAAGTGATAAAAAGCGTAGCTTGCACTATGCCAGTTTGGCCACATGGTCATTTCATAGTCCCAAGCAATCATGGAACCATAAGTGACATACGCAAATGGAATTAATAAGGCAATATTGCGGAAAGTGCGCTGTACTTTATAAGACTTATCTATCTCGCTCAGCTTCTGATAGCGGATAAACAAGCGGTATAAGGCAAAGATGAGAATAAAACCGATTATTTGGCGTGCGACCAAAAATCCGTAGTTATGCCACCCAGGAAGATGCACACCTTCATCATGAGCACCGGCTAACCACTGGAAGGTGTTTTCACCGTTGAAC
>CAYUVE010000220.1:0-366 GCA_964447985.1 uncultured Thiotrichales bacterium | reverse complement strand
AATAATCAGCAGAATAAGTGCTAGCGGAAATAAAACCGCCATTGAGCACGCAATGTCGCGCACTTCAAAACGCCATTTACCGTTACATAAATGTAATATCGCTGATAGCGTCACACCACCTAATGATAAATACAATATGACCAAGAAGTTAGTCGTTAGGACTGACCAGTTACCGAATGCAAGTTCCATCAGATCACCTAATTAATTGACTGCTGGAGCAGCATCAGTCGATGCCTGCGCAGTTTCTGTTTCGCTTCCGCCGACTCCGGCATCTGCTTCTAATTGGTTACGAATATAGTTAACAACATGCCAACGTTCTTCGACGGTTAAATCGTTCGAACCACGCCCTTCAGCATTTCCTGTCGG
>CAYUVE010000219.1:0-3027 GCA_964447985.1 uncultured Thiotrichales bacterium | reverse complement strand
TACTACACGCAACAGTTAGCCGCTTGTGGCAACGTCGATGAAGCAATTAACCTTATAGATCGACACATTAATCATCACGGCAGCAATAATCAGCTAGTAAAACTATACGGTCAGCTACAAGGATCGGAAGTACTGACACAAATGGTGCATGCTGAGAAATGGTTAAACGATGAACATGAAACACCGGATCTGTTCATTACCCTAGGCAGACTCGCTATTGCTAACCAGATGTGGGCCAAGGCCAGGGACTACTTGGATCGAGGTATCAACCAAGGCGCTGGACCAGAAGCTTATCAGCTCTTAGCCAAGGTCTATCAAGAAATGGGCGATGAAGAGCAGGCTAACGCCTCTTATAAACTTGGCTTAGAACGCGCCACTAATACATCTCTGCCTAGCATTCAATAGCTACCAGGCACCCTATTTTAATCTACTCTACACATACTACTAAGAGGTGAATCCAACCATAAATGAAAAGCGCGAAGCTAACTAAGTAAATGCTACACCATACATTTAACCATGCATTTTTCTGCACCAAATATTCAAAACGCACAAAAAACAAAAAATGATTCCATATAGCTAGAAAGAATTCTTTATTAGACTGATTTTGAGATGTACTAACATTGCGCCAAATGTCAGAGTATGATGTTTTTAATATTCTATCTGCTAGAACTCCAGAAACTACAGCAGGCAGTACTGTGGCAAGAAAATACGTATAAGCAAACTCTGTCAATTCACCACATGTCAATTTCTTAATCCGCCAAAATATAAACCTAATTCTTCAATATTGAAATTACAATCATGATCGGACTACTCTTCAATTTTTCTTAATAGCGTCTTGTGTATCTAATGCCCACTCAAAGGCATCATGGAAGATTTGTTCTTCTGGCAAACCAGCATCTAGAAAGCTGGTTCGCGCCGAACTAACCATAATTGGCGGCCCCGCTGCATAGACGTCATATTGGCTTAATTGATCAATATCTTCTAATACAACTTGATGAACAAAACCGGTGCGACCTTGCCAATCGTCATCGGGATCAGACAAAACTGGTATGTAGCGGATATGTGCTTGTTCAGCCCATTGTTCAATCGTTTCCTGAAAGTATAGATCGCGTTTTGATCTGACTCCCCAGTAGAGAATAATATCTCGGCTATTGCCAGCGTGCAGTGACGCTTCGACAATAGCCTTAATCGGTGCCAAGCCTGTACCCCCAGCAACTAACAACATGGGTCGCGGTGAATCCTGGCGCAGATAGAACGCGCCCATCGGTCCCTCTATACGCAGTATGGTTTTTTGTTCTAAATGATGAAAAACAAAGTCTGAAAAACGACCGCCTTCGACGTTACGGATATGTAATTCGATCATGCCATCTTCGCGCGGCGCGTTAGCAATAGAATAAGTCCGGTGTCTACCGTCACTCATAATAATATCGATATACTGCCCAGCGATATAATTAAGTTTTTTTCCTTCCGGTAGCTTAAGGAACAAGCGCATGACATCATGGGCTAGGTGATCGATTTGATCAACACGGCTTGGTAAACGCTGAATATTAGGATTTGATAAATCAACCTCTAATTCGATATCCGAACATGCTTGCGCCTGGCAACATAGGATCAACCCATCAGCTAATTCTTCATCACTAAGCGCTTGTTTACTATAGTGGTCATGCTTAACTTCGCCATTAATCACTTTGGCTTTACACGTGCCACAAGTTCCATCACGACAACTATAAGGTAGATGAATACCTTGCCGATGCGCCGCATCGACCAGTGACTCATTGTCATTAATTTCAAAGTTTTGATCGCTGGTGTGCAGCTGTACTGTATAAGACATAGTCATTCTTTATTGCACTTAAAACGCGAAAACTTAGCTAAGCGTAATCGCTATACCAGGTGCGTTATCTGAACGGGTATCGGGAATAGGGTTATTACTTGCATCATGGTAGGTAAATACCAAGGATTTTTTTATGGCACTAGTTTGATTACGCCCTGCTGCATGAAACACCTTGCAGTCGAAAAATAGCACATCACCAGAATTTAATAGCGCTGGAACCGATGTGTCGAGTAAGTCCTGATTTTCTTCAAGATCAGTACGCAAAAATAATTCGCTATCCAGACGACCACGGTCAAGATTTAATTTATGCGAACCCGGCAATATTGACATACAACCATTCTCTGGCGTTTCCGCGCCGATAGCCAGCCAGGCGTTAACCAATTCAGGTTTATCAAATGACCAATAGCGAATATCTTGATGCCAAGATGTCGCGCTACTATAACCCGGATGCTTGGTCATAATGCAATTATGGTGATTCTGAGAAAGTACAAGCTGCCGGCTATTAAGCAACTGGGCAATACGTTGCGTTACGGCCTTCGAGCGTCCCCATTCACGAAATACTTTATCTCGTGTATAGGCATTAAATAGGCGCCGTGGCGTCGACCCGCCGGGCGCATCACGATCTTCCGGTGCGCCCGGGTACTTAACATCTGCCTCAAACTCGACTGGCGCCATCAGTGGCGATAAAGCTTCATCAATATAATCGGACATAGCGGCCAGCGTGTCGGCGTCAACCAGATTTCTGACGATGAGATAACCGTCTCGCTCAAAACGGGCTAATTCGATGTCGCTGAGCAAGCCTTCATTAGTGGTGTATTGCTTGTTTATCATTGGCGTATTTTAGCATACGCCTTGGCTCACTGAGTCTGCCAACTAGACCGGTAATAAGCCACGCAAACTCGCCAAGACTGTGACAATAACGAAAGGCATTAATAGATTTAATACCACTCCCGTTCTTACCATGGTTTGCATAGGAATCCGTTCAGAGGCAAAAACTATCGCATTTGGCGGGGTAGCCACAGGCAACATAAAAGCACAAGACGCAGCAAAGGTCGCTGTTAACATTAGCATGGTCATATCATAGTTAGCACCCATTGCTAAGGCTGCTAATATCGGCAACATCACTTGGGTAATGGCGGTATTGCTGGTCATCTCAGTCAAAAATATCATCAGCAATGCTACTGCTAATAAAACCC
>CAYUVE010000218.1:0-3127 GCA_964447985.1 uncultured Thiotrichales bacterium | reverse complement strand
GAAGGGAAAGAGCCTATCGATCTGCTCGATGAAGTTGAGGATATTCTAAAAATACAGTGTGCGCCGATTACCTGGCCTATGGGTATGGGGCAGCGCTTTAAGGGTATTTATCATCTTTATGATGATACGGTAACGATTTATAAAACCGACCCCAGTACTAAGCTTGATGAGCCATTGGTGATTCAGGGGCTAGATAATCCTAAGTTAGACGAGTTGTTTTCTGAAGACGCCGAAGAGCTACGCGAAGAGCTGGAGCTGGTTCGTGGCGCGAGTAATGAATTCGATTTAGAGGCCTATTTAAAAGGTGAGCTAAGCCCTGTTTATTTTGGTTCGGCCTTGAGCACCTTCGGTATTACCGAATTGCTCGATGGCTTTGTTAAATATGCGCCGCCACCAAAAGCACGTGCAGCGGAGTCACGCGACGTAGCGCCACAGGAAAATAAATTTACTGGCTTTGTGTTTAAAATTCAGGCCAATATGGATCCGGCGCATCGTGACCGTGTGGCCTTTATGCGTGTCTGCTCAGGTCAGTTTGCCAAGGGTAAAAAAGTCCATCATGCGCGAATGGCTCGCACCACGCAGATTTCCAATGTTATGACCTTTATGGCCGGCGACCGTGGTCAGGGCGAAACGGCGTTTCCGGGTGATATTGTTGGTTTGCCTAACCACGGTACGATTCAGATTGGCGATACCTTTTCTGAGGGCGAGGATCTGAAATATACGGGTATCCCTAATTTTGCCCCCGAGCTGTTTCGACGAGCGCGTTTGCGTGATCCTTTAAAAATGAAGGCTTTGCTCAAAGGTTTACAGCAGTTGTCGGAAGAGGGGGCCACTCAATTATTCCGGCCGCTGGAGAATAATGACTTGATTCTGGGCGCTGTCGGTATTTTGCAGTTTGAAGTGGTAGCTTACCGATTGAAGAGTGAATACAACGTTGAATGTAGCTTTGAGGCGGTGAATGTAGCCACGGCGCGCTGGGTTTACTGTGATGATACTAAGAAATTTGAGGAGTTTAAGCGCAAAGCTCGTGATAACTTGGCCCTAGATGGCGCGGAGCAGCTGACCTATATCGCCCCAACCATGGTCAACCTGAATCTGGCTCAGGAGCGCTATCCTGACATCGAATTTTGCCATACTCGCGAGGTCTAAAGGCCAATTTGGCGAAAATGACATGTTTTTGTCATAGTTTTTTCAACAATTCTTAGATTTGTAACATATTTTCGCTAAGTTTAGCGCCGCTGTGCTAAAACATTAGGCTAGGAAATAACGATGTCAACGCGAATTCTTTTGGTTGAAGACGAATCTGCAATTGCTGAAATGGTGAATTTTCACTTGCAGAAGGCGGGATATCAGTGCGACAGCGCTGCTGATACCGCCTCAGCGGATCGCTTGTTAAAACAAGCCTTACCCGATCTGATTCTTCTGGATTGGATGTTGCCAGACGAGAGCGGCTACCAGTATGCCAAGCGCTTACGCCGAGATCGTTATACCAAAGAAGTGCCGGTGATTATGCTAACCGCACGTACTGATGAACGTGACAAGGTCAGTGCCTTAGAGTCAGCGGCAGATGACTACGTAACAAAGCCGTTTTCTCCAAAAGAATTGTTGGCAAGAATCAAGGCCTTGTTGCGAAGAGCCTCTCCACACAGAAACGCGGATCCGATCGAATTTTGGGGGCTAACCTTAGACCCACAAGCTCACCGTTTGATGTATGAGGGAGAGAATCTAAAGATTGGCCCAACAGAATTCCGTTTGTTACACTTCTTTCTTACACATACTGACCGGGCGTTTTCGCGTGAGCAGTTGCTAGACCAGGTCTGGGGACGTGATGCTTATGTCGAAGAGCGTACTGTTGATGTTCATATTCGCCGCTTACGTAAAATTCTACAGCCTATGAGCCTAGAACGTTCGATAGAAACCGTCCACGGCGTGGGATATCGCTTTATCGGTATGGAGAGTGCGTGAAACAAAGTTGGCGCGGTGAAATATTCCGCCTTTGCTTATGGTTGATCGCGGGTATCGTAGTTGGTTCTAACTTTGGTTATCCTATTCTTGGGCTAACAATTGGCTGCATCATATATTGTTGTTGGCTGCTCTTTTCTTTACGTCAATTAATACGCTGGTTAGACCGAGGTGCCGTTGGGCCCCCTCCCTATGTCAAGGGTATCGGTGAGCATATTGGTGTATTAGTTTATGCACGTCAGCGACGTAATATTAAAAGGCGTCGTCGATTGGCGGATATGGTATCGAGCTTTCGTGATTCTATGGCTTCGATACCAGACGGCTTGGTGCTAATAGATAATAATCGCAATATCGAGTGGTTTAATAACGCTGCAAAAGAATACCTAAGCCTTGATTACCCTACTGATATAGGTCAGCGCATAGATAATCTTGTTCGTCATCCTACGTTTACGGACTATATTGTACTTGCTGATCATCATAGAAGTATTGATATCCACATGCCGATGAGTTCAGCGCCCCACCAAGAGATACGTCTGTTGCCTTTCGGCGCTGACCAGCAATTAATTATTATCCGTGATGCGAGTTTGCTCCATCGCTTACAAAAAGTGCGTAGTGATTTTGTCATTAATGCGTCGCACGAACTGCGAACGCCTTTGACTGTGATGCGAGGGTATATGGAAGCGGTTGAATCTGACGAGGCAATGCCAGATGACCTGCGTTTTCCAATCAAAGAGGTTTCAAGGCAAGTGGGCCGCATGGATAGGTTGGTCCACGACTTGTTAGAGCTAGCGAGTCTCGAGCGTGATGATGCAAGATTAGTCGAAAAAGTCATCAATATGCCCTCGTTAATTCATGGTATGGTGAAAGAGGCTTATGCATTATCAGGTGAAAAAGCACATCAAATTCACGTCAATGCTGATGAGAATTTGGGGCTTTGGGCGGACGAGAAAGCGGTTTTTAGTGCTGTCTCGAACCTAGTATTTAATGCCGTTCACTACACTCCTGCTGGCGGCAATATCACTATCAATTGGTGTACAGATGAACATCATGTTGTCCTCTCGGTTGAAGACGATGGGCCAGGTATTGCCGAGCATCATTTGTCTCGCTTATCAGAGCGATTTTACCGTGTCGATGTCAGTCGTTCGCGAGACTCTGGTGGAACGGG
>CAYUVE010000217.1:0-3156 GCA_964447985.1 uncultured Thiotrichales bacterium | reverse complement strand
TGGGAATAAGCCGCTTCTGAACTACTCATGATGTTCTGTTCTGGTGACGCATTTTCTACCGCAGCAGTAATGTGATGCCCGGCCACCTCACCACTGCTTTGCGCCAACACATCTCGTAATACATGACTAATAAAATTATGAATATAACGTGACTCACGAAATCTCACTTCATGCTTAGACGGATGCACATTGACATCAACCAACTCAGGCGGCATTTCAAGATAAATCAAATAAGCCGGATGCCTACCCGAGTACAGCACATCGTTATAAGCTTGGCGTATCGCATGCGTCACGACCTTATCTCTTACCATGCGGCCATTGACATAAAAATACTGCATATCAGATTGGCTACGCGCAATCGTTGGCGAACCCGCCCAACCATGCAAATGCAAATCACCCGATGACTCATCAAAACGCAAGGCATTATCGACAAAGGACTCGCCTAACAGCTGCTTAATTCTTCGCTCGGCAGACACAGAATCATTGACAGCAGTTAGCTCATGGATTGCACGCTGGTTATGACGCAAAGAAAAGCCAATATCAAAACGGCTTAACGCCATACGCTTAACCATCTCGTTGATATGGCTAAACTCGGTTTTTTCAGCACGCATAAATTTGCGGCGAGCGGGTGTGTTATAAAATAAATCACACACTTCAACCGTGGTGCCCTGAGCATGGGCAACAGGTGCCATCTCGTCAGCGACATGGCCGCCATCGACTTTCAAGGTCCAACCATGATCTGCCTCAGCCTGCGCGGATTGCACCGTGAAGCGCGAAACTGAAGCCATACTGGGAAGCGCCTCGCCGCGAAAGCCAAGACTGTTAATACGCTCTAAGTCATCACGACTACGCACCTTGCTGGTCGCATGACGACTGACCGCTAATTCCAAATCATCAGGATGAATACCCGCGCCATCATCGCGCACACGAATATGTCGCCGCCCACCTTGGCCAATATCAATAAATACGGCCCTAGCGCCCGCATCTAGGCTATTTTCGACGAGTTCTTTGACCACTGCAGCGGGTCGCTCAATCACCTCGCCAGCAGCGATTTGGTTAGACAATTCAGGAGGGAGTAAATGAATACGCATAATGCCTGACAATTATATCAGAGCATATGCTACGAGCGTCGTGACTTAAGTACCGCGTGGAATGACCAATACCTGTCCAATCTTAATCTTATCGCCGACCAACTTATTGGTGGCCTTTAAGCTGCGAACGCTGACATGATAACGACTCGCGATGAGAGATAAAGTCTCACCACGCGCAATACGATGACGCGTAGCAGCTGTTGAGGCGAGCAAAGTGCCAGGGGGGGCCGCTGTCGCATAATATTGCTTAAGCCCATTAACGATAGCTAGAGCAAGTTTTCGCTGATGGGCTTTGCTCTTAAGATTTTTCTCTTCCGCCGGATTAGAAATATAAGCTGTCTCAATCAAAATTGACGGAATATCAGGAGACTTCAATACTAAAAACCCAGCCTGCTGCACTGTTCTTTTATGCAGACGAGTAATCTTACCCATTGCCTTTAATACTTCCCGAGCGCTATGGTGACTGTCTTCCTGCGTAGCATTTTGAGAAAGATCCAGCAGCACCTTCTTCGTCAACGGATCTTTATCATCCAGACTAACACCGCCGACCAAATCCGCATCATTTTCCTGCTTAGCTAGCCAACGCGCCGCCTCCGAGCTCGCGCCTCGCTCAGATAACACATACACCGATGCACCTTTCGCACGGTGATCTTTAAACGCGTCAGCATGGATGGAAATAAATAAATCCGCTTTTGCTTGTCGAGCAATTTCCATACGACGACGATGTTTAATATAATAATCACCATTACGAACAAGCACTGCTCTCATACCACGAGTCGCATCAATTTTCTTTTTAAGTTCGCGGGAAATTTGTAGCACAACGTCTTTTTCACGTGTTTTCTTACGGCCAATTGCGCCTGGATCTTCACCACCATGCCCAGCATCGATCGCAATGACGACATCGCGTAGCGCTTGCTCTTTAAGTTGCTTAACTGGACCACTAGATTTGACCTTGCTAGAAGAAGCGCTTTGGTCGTAGAGATCGATAACCAAACGGTGTCCATAAGCCTTGTTAGGTGCTAACAAGAAAGTCTTTGGTTTAACTTTTTTTGTCGTATCTAAAACAATACGTAAATCATTTTTATTACGCGGCGCACTACGTACACGCTGCACATGACCTACCGCCGATTTAGGCAAGCTCATGCGTAACCGGGTTTGTTTTAGATCGATAACAATCCGATCAGGATCATCAAGTGAGAAAAGTTTGTACTCTAGCGGTGCAGAAATTTCAAAGACAATGCGAGTGTGATCTGGCGCAGGCCATGCTCTAACGCCGACAACATCCGTTGACGCCGCGTTAGCAAAACCAACCACGCCTAACAATAAGCCAACACAAATAGTGATGATTCGTGTCATAGCGAGCCTTGCGACTGCTCCACCTTATAAGAATAGGGTCTTTATATGCCTATTTCACTAAAAACTCAAGCATTTTTGTATATGAATTAGATAGATACCGAACTAATCTCCAGCAACGCATGCTAAATATTCAGTAAGGCCTTGTAAGTTGGTTACGAGGCTTGCGCTGAAAAGCTTTCCACCACTTCAGCACCGCGACTTGAGCTAGTCTTACAAGTGAGTTTTCGGTCATGCCCACTACCCGTCTCAAGGTACTGCAAATCGATACAAATATCCGCTACCAAAGCACCGTCTTTGGCACGTTCAGGCCACTCAACCAAGCAAATCGCAGCATCATTAAAATAATCGCGTATACCGATAGCTTCGAGCTCTTCAAAGGAATTTACTCGATAAAAATCAAAGTGATACACCGACATCCCGTTGATTTCATAAGGCTCAACAACGGTATAGGTTGGACTTTTTACATTGCCCTTATGGCCAAGACCACGAAGAAAACCACGGCTAAACGTCGTTTTACCTGCACCCAGTTCACCCCTTAAAAAAATTGTCAAAGACCTACCTAGACAACAGGAAGCTAATCGCTGCGCATACGCCTCTGTAGCCTCAGCAGAATCACTTAACAACTCTAATTTAGACATGAACTTAGTACGGATTCACTAAACGCCGCAGATGAGGTAATAAATCTGTAGCGAGAAGCCCTCTCTCACCC
>CAYUVE010000216.1:0-3171 GCA_964447985.1 uncultured Thiotrichales bacterium | reverse complement strand
TAAAGTTCATTGGTACGCACGCTCCAATCCCAGAACCCATCCGTGGAGCCTTTCACCGCGACTTCATAGCGCTCTTCGCTTTCAGCTAAGGCTGATTGCGCTTCTTTAAGTTCAGTAATGTCTTTGGAGACGACGAGAATATTACTAATACCGGTGTGCGGATCGACATAAGGCACTTTATCTGTGCTAACCCAGCCTTGTTCGCCATCGACAGGTGTGTATTTTTCTATTATGCCCAGTCGAGGTGTATTTGATCTAATAACGTCTAAGTCATCAAAATGATACTTCTGCGCCATTTCGGGGAATAGCTCATAAGTATCTTGACCTTCGGCATCGGCGACGCTCATATTCATCGATTCGGCAGCTTGAGCGTTAAGGCGAAGAATTCTGTTATGTGCATCTTTGTACCAAATCCTTACCGGAACATGGTCAAAGATGAGTTGTAGCTCATTACTGGTGTCACGCAATTTGGTGCTGAGACTCGATAGGGCTTGATAGGGTAGAACAAGTAGGCGATAACCAAAAATTAAAAATATCGCAAAAGCAAGCAATATTGCTATGCTAAGTACCGTTAGCAGTTGGTTACGAATAGTATTGGCGTCTTGCAATATAGGAGATCGGTCGATTAAATACGTCAGATTAAGATTTAATTCTTCAAGACGATGTTCGCGTGTTAATACCGACTTGGACGGTGGTCTATCTGATGAGGTAAAAACAGTATCGCCTTGTTTTATTTCAACGTAAAAAGAGGTGTCATCGAGCTCGCTAGCTAAGACATTGCTAGCTTCGGTGGGAATGATGGCAACCAGAATGCCTTCAGCATTGTCGCGAAAGATAACGGGTACCGCAATTTCAAATTGGCTGCCTGTCTCATCGCTTAATAGCTTTAGATAAAAGTCTGACTTACCGGTGAATAAGAGGTCTGTCCAAGCGCGTGAATCATGGCTAGAAAATGCTGGCTTATGCGTGGTGTAAATAATTTCACCATCGATATCAAGTAAGGCTAGGGGTAAGGTCTGCCCCAGAATGGAGGCATTTAATAATAATTCTTTTAGTGCAACATTATCGCCATCCAGAGTCATGGTGCTGGTGATAACAGCTGGAAAGTGGGTAATATCTTGTAAAACAATTGCGCGATCGGAAAAATACTGTCGAATGTATTCGGCATGCAGTCGAATGGTTGTTTCTGCAACGGTAATTTTCTGCTGTGTTAAGGCTTCTTCGACTCTGGGCGCTAGTACAAAGACGCTGAGTACTAACATAATGCCAAAAGCGATAAACGCGAATAGCAGAAATAGTTTGGTAATATTGACGCCGGCCGCTGGGTTTTTTTCCATAGCGGTTGTGTTCTGCGGATGTTTGCTCATCGACTTATTGTATTAACAGTATTTCGTCGTTATCGCCATAGCGCGCCATACAATAGTTATCAATACTTAGCGCTTCATGCGCGTCTAAATTGTCATCGCTAAATACAGAGAAGGGCTGCTCATAAGTTTTAATTAAGCCCTGTACCGGTGTATCTAGAGTTTCTAAAGCGCTTTTGATGGCGCGACGGTTTGCGACGATATCATCACTTAAGCTGATCTTGTTTAAGGCTGCAAGTAGCAGGCGCGTAATATCGTAGGCATGGATGAAACCAACCGGCGCTTTGATATCATGACTGGATTCGATGTCGGGATAAATCGATTGCGCCTGCTCAAATACGCCTTGTGCAAAAGGCTTGAGAGGTTGTTTGTTAAAAGAGAAACATGTTTGTAGAAAACTCAGTTCAATTTCTTTGCGTGCTTCTGCATTCACAAGCTTATGAAAATCGCCACCAGTAATTCCCCAATGGCTGATAAAAGGAATGCGCTGTGCTTTCGGTATTTTGCGCATGGCATTGACAAAGGCGGCAGCTTCAAACGGTGTTGAGACGAGATAGATACATTCTGGTACGCCGTCAACAATTTTGCGAATAATGGTATTGGCGCTGACATCATTGATGTTCCAACCAAAACGCGTCACACCGTGGGCTTTTAAGCCGCGATCGGCTAATGCTTTCGACATGTTTCTCAAATTTGAATCGCCCCAAGGGCCATTGTCTAATAATAAATGTGGCGTTTTGCAGGATTTTTGTGTGCTAGCGTATTCGGTAATAAACTCGCCAGCCTTGCTATCGTCAACAGAAATACGAAAAACGGAATTGTCTGCACTAGGCTGACGTGTAATCGGAGCGCCCGCTGACCAAGAAGCTAATACCAACATGCCATTGTCATGAATGAACTGGCGGTATTTTATTAACGGTGGTGAGTGCAAGCCGCCGTAATAAACCAAAGCATTTGGATCATCGACATAGCGCTGCATATTTTTTTTAGCACGTTTTGAATTGCCACGATGATCGGTGACGACCAGTTCTACTTTTCGTCCTTGAATGCGATGTTCAACTTCGAATAAGGCAGTATTAACGCCACGTTGAATGGATTCAGCCGATTCAAAATGATGACTAAAGTCGGAGTCGATATAAAAGCGTAAAGGCTGTGGATTATCGGCTTGGCTGTTTAAATTGAATATTAAGCCTACAACCAGTAAGGTAATAACTGATGTATGCTTAATTCCTGATTGGCAAAAGCTCAAGACTCCATTCACCCGTTTCACCCCTTGTAAATCCGATATTATTTTGTACTAGCGTATATTAGCGGCTGCGCCATGCCGGCCTATAGGACACTATACTCTTAAGTGCGAGGCTATGCTGGTTAGTGTGTTGATGAAGTCAGAAGCTAAGGTTGTAAAAATTAATGAATAAGCCTTTTTGCATAACGTTCTAAAAACGTTTTTTCAGTTAGCGGGCGGCTGTAGTAATAGCCCTGCATAATGGTGCAACCAAAGGATTTAATGCGATTAACTTTATCCCAACTGTCGACGCCCTCGGCAATGACGTGTAAATTAAGGTTTTCCGCTAAGTTGATAATCGAAGAGGAAATTGCCGCATCAACAGAGTTATCGAGCACATGGTTGACGTAAGAACGATCGACTTTTAGGCGATCAAAGCAAAAATGTTTTAGATAAGGCAGAGAACTAAAGCCCGTACCGAAATCATCAATGGTTAAGCTGACGCCTAGGTCTTTCAGTTTTTTAAGAATTCCTAAGTTTCTATCAGTATTGCTGAGCAAGGTCGTTTCAGTTAACTCTAGG
>CAYUVE010000215.1:0-3256 GCA_964447985.1 uncultured Thiotrichales bacterium | reverse complement strand
ACTACCCTCTTCGCTACTTTCGACAGATATTTTTCCATCTAGATGAAGAAGGTGTTTTTTCAGTATGGCTAAGCCAAGACCACTACCAAAAGACTTTGACGGGTCTAGACGTCGAAAGGCTTTAAATATTTCTTGTTGTTTATCCTGCGGTATACCGATGCCATTATCTTCAACACGGATCTTAAGTTCATTAATGTCTTTACTAAGACTCACGTTAACATGATGTTTAGTTTTATTTTCGTCGTAATACTTTATTGCATTCGAGACTAAATTGTCGAGTATTTGCTCGTACCGCACTTTTTGACAAGCTAATATTATAGTTTCACTGACATGCTTGCTTAATTCTACATTGCTTGAATCGGCTAGCGCTTGGTGCCGCTCAAATACTTCATCAAGCATCTCACTGAGATCAAACTTATCTTCTTGAGCAATTAACAAACCTGACTTAGATAATGACAAGGTATCATTAATCAAATGCTCTAAGTTGTGCGTTTGTTTAGCAATACGCTCCGCATTTTTTGCAGCTTCGTCGGTATTACCATTGCCTAAATCCAACTTAATAAAATCTGCCAAACCGCGAATGCTTAATATTGGCGCCTTAAGATCATGAGAAGCCTGATATGAGAAATCCGCCAGTTCATCATTTTGCTGATTAACACGATCAATCAATTTTGATTGAGCTTCGAATAGCTCGTCTTTAGCTCTTATATTCTTACGCAGCTCTAGTTGCGTCATGACCTGTTTAGCAACAATTTTTAAGGAGGCAATTTGCTCTTCACTGACCTGCCGGGGTTTATTATCAATAGCACAAAGTGTCCCTAGATTATGTCCCGCGTTAGTTTTAAGAGGGATCCCTGCGTAAAAGATAACCCTAGGCTCACCCGTAACTAAGGGGTTATCGACAAATCGCTCATCTTTCGTTGCATCAGACACAACAAAGGCATCTTCTTGCAAGATAGCATGGGAACAAAAAGCCACTTTGCGAGGCGTATGGTCGGCATCAAGCCCGTGATGAGATTTAAACCACTGACGCGTTTCGTCGATTAACGATACGAGCGCAATGGGTACGTCCATAATCCTAGCAGCGAGTTCCGTTAACTCGTCGTAAGCGTCTTCCGTCTCCGTGTCGAGCACATGATATTCAAATAAGGCCTTTAATCGCTCAGCCTCATCTTTTGCTAAGGGTGCCTCAATCATGTTGTTTAAAAAGTGAAGTATAGGTTTTTTGTTCTGTCATAATTATTTAGCGGCATTAATAGTTACGGAATTAAACTATTTATGTCACAATAACCATTTGATTTATATGGTTTTATATTCTATATCTCGCTTTTAGTCGCAAAAATGCTTGGGGTGTTTACATTTGATTCACACAAACTGTGATAGTCTTGCCCTACTTTTTTAAGCATATATATTGAGGATTTACTATGAATCGCGTTATACCCGCGTTGGCGATGTCGTTTTGCCTGGCACCATTCTTTGTATTGCAGGCTGCGGATATCGAGCTGAAAACAGAAAAGGATAAATTGAGCTATGCGATTGGCCTAATCACTGCTCAGCAATGGAAACAACAAGGTATCGAGGTTAATGCTGACGTCATCGCCGCGGTTGTCGACGATATTCAAAGCGGTAGCACGCCGCAACTTAGCGAGACTGAAGTTCGCGCGGCGTTAGATAATTTTCAAAACCAAAGACAGGAGAAGGCAAAATTGGCCTCAGATGAAAATAAAGCAGAAGGCGCTGCCTTTCTGGCAAAAAATAAAGAAAATGACGGTGTCGTGGAAACCGATAGCGGTCTACAATACCAAATCGTTGAAGCCGGCGAAGGCGAAAACCCAGCGGCTAGCGACAGCGTTACCGTTCATTACCGCGGTACCTTATTAGACGGCACCGAGTTTGATAGCTCATACTCACGCGGCCAACCCGCTACCTTTCCACTTAACGGTGTGATTGCAGGCTGGACCGAAGGTGTGCAACTTGTTAAGCCAGGCGGCAAAATCAAGTTGTTTATCCCATCAGATCTTGCTTATGGCGATCGCGGTGCTCCACCTACGATTAAACCTGGTGCGACACTCATTTTTGACGTCGAGCTAATAAGTATCAACTAAACATCCCGTCTCTTTACGGCCAGCGGATATTGTCACTACTGTGATAATATCCGAGGCCGTGCGTTCACTAAGCTTATATACCTTTTATAACTCTTCAACGCGGCTTTGGCGTAGCGTAGCCTGTTCGTTACTTTGCCTAATCATTGTATCGTCATCGACAGTTAATGCAGCAAAAGATGTCGCCACGATTGATCTCAGCCAGCTTGAGCCAATTCATATCGGCGCTAAATTAGTCGGCACAATGGATCGCCAACACATCACCGAATCATCCGGCTTGGTTGATTCCGTGCTTCATGACGGCGTGCTGTGGACACTTAACGACAGTGGTAACAGTGCGACCATCTACCCAGTCAGCCTTAACGGTGCGCTATTAAGCTCATCGCAATCATCAGGCATAAAAATCGATGGTGCAGAGAATTTTGACTGGGAATCCATAACCAGTGACAAACAAGGCACTCTGTATATCGCTGATACCGGACAAAATATCGATTTAGCGCGAACACAAATCATTTACCAAATTAAAGAGCCTGCTGACATACAAGCGACACGCCGAGAATCGGTAGTACGTGAGATCGCCTTTAACTACGAAGATCAATCAGGCTTTTTTATGTCGCGTAACGAGTTCGATGTCGAAGCCGTTTTTTATTCTGATCATCACATTCATTTACTGACCAAAGGCTGGGGCAAAAGTATTTCCAAATGGTATCGCTTACAACAAAGCGAAGAATTTGGTAACGCCGCTCGCTTACTTACCCGTATCAATTTTGGCAAAGCACTCATAACCGGTGCGGAAGTTGATCAATCTGGTCTACGTTTGGCCGTATTAGCGAAACGATCAATATGGTTATTTACTCGTGAAGCCTTAGGTCAAAATTGGTTTAGTTCGGATATTAAATATCTACGCACTCGCGACATCGGTGTTACCGAAGGTATTACCTTCTATGGCAATCGCCTTTATATCTCCAATGAATCTGGTCAGCTCTACACCATAGAGCTTAAAGACTTAGATTAGTAATCTACTCGTATGTTTGATTATTGTTCAGAGTTTCCTCAAGACGCATCATTATGTTATCTCAACCATGCCGCCATGGGCCCGTGGCCTAAACGAACGATTGAAGCCCTAACAAGTTTTACAAATGAAAATATGCTTG
>CAYUVE010000214.1:0-3278 GCA_964447985.1 uncultured Thiotrichales bacterium | reverse complement strand
TGGTAAAACCGCAGCTTTTCTTATTACGATTATCGATGACTTACTGAAAAACCCGATCACCGATCAGCGTTATCTTGCCGAACCTCGGGCGTTGATTATTGCACCAACGCGGGAGCTGGTGACTCACATTGCCGAAGATGCAAAAGGCCTTTGTAAATATACAGGACTCCGTGTTGTTAGCTTAATCGGTGGCGCTGATTACGAAAAACAGCTGAAAAAACTCGATCAATCTTATGTCGATATCGTGGTGGCCACGCCCGGGCGGCTACTTGATTTTCATAACCGCAAACATATTTATCTCGACCAAATCGAATCTCTGGTTTTAGACGAAGCCGATCGTATGTTAGATATGGGGTTTATTCCACAAGTACGACGTATCGTTAGGGCAACACCAAATACTGACTATCGTCAAACTCTGTTGTTTAGCGCCACCTTTACCACGCAAATTATCGAGCTTTCTTATCAATGGACTTATGAACCTGTAAAAGTCGAAATAGAGCCTGACAATATTGCCAGCGAAAGTGTCGAACAAAAAGTCTATATGGTTTCTAACGAGGAAAAGCTACCCGTACTATTAAATATTCTGAACCACGCTGATACCGAACGCGTGATTATCTTTACCAATAGACGCGATGAAGCCCAAGACCTTTTTGATACCGTTAGCAAGAAAAATATAGCGGCCGGCCTGTTAACCGGCGAAGTTCCACAGAAAAAACGCACTAGCACACTGGAAAATTTTAAAAACGGTGGCTTTAAAGTCTTAATTGCCACAGACGTAGCCGGTCGAGGTATTCATGTTGAAGGCATTAGTCATGTGATTAACTACAACCTTCCAGACAACCCTGACGATTATATTCACCGCATAGGGCGTACTGGCCGTGCTGGAGCCACAGGGACTTCTATCGCCCTTGCTTGTGAGTTCGAGTCGTTCCAAATACCCGATATCGAAGAGTTACTTGGCGAAAAATTATGCTGCGAATTACCGCCAGAAGAGTTCTTACCTTAAAAAATAAATTAGCTAAGCCAACACCGTATTAAGCCATTCAGCTATATCTTCTATCTGCTGTTCGCATACCGAATGCGCCATATTATAGGATTTATAGGCCACAGGATTGCCCAGTTTTTTAAAGTGCTGTGTTGCTTCGCGGCCTAACATTTCCGGTATTACGGTGTCTTGCAAACCATGGTGAATTTCTATCGGTGTATGACGGTTGGCTTTGTTTGGTGCAACCGTGTCATGCGTCGCGAAGTACGTAGATAAACCCAATATTCCTGCTAAAGGCTTGGCACAAGTCAGTCCACTTTCATAGACTACAGCACCACCTTGAGAAAAACCGACAAGCGCTATCTTTTTGCTCGCAATACCACGCTTCCCTTCTCGTTTAATAAGCAACTTAACTTCAGCAGCTGAACGCGAAATACCCGATATATCAACTTTGGCGTCGATGGCCATTTCGTAGATGTCATACCATGCGGGCATGATAAAGCCATTATTAACAGTTACAGGAATCTCACGCGCGTGAGGGAAAACAAAACGTACCGACAGGCTAGCATCCAAGGTCAACTGGGATACGATAGGTTCGAAATCATGACCATTTGCACCTAGACCGTGCAACCAAATAACGGAAGCGTTGGCATCGCGTTCTGGCTCAATTTCTACGCACGGCAATATTCCCATTTCATCTCCCTTGCAGAATCTTTCTTAAATACCGTAAGAGGCATTAATTCCTTCTTCCCGTTCAAACTCGCCGGGCTTTGCGAAGATTAGCTCCGCATTAAGAGCTACATGACAACATCGAACAACCGGCTCTATTCCTTGCCCAATCAGGGCGTCTTTGCACCCATTCCTCTTGCTCGACTTGCTCGTCGTAAGGCCGTCTAAGCAGCTCTAATAATTGATTGACCAATTTATAGTCACCTTGTTCCGCCTTATCAATGGCCAATTGTGCCATATAGTTGCGCAATACGTATTTAGGATTGCTAGCGTTCATAGATTTTCGACGCTGGTCGTTATTTTTCCCGTCCTGGCGTAAACGCTGAATATAGGCTCGCAGCCATTTAACCAAACGTTCTCGGTACGCGGATTTCAATTGCTCTGGTAAATAATATGCCTCGCTCAACGGGCTTATTAACTCTGAATCATCTAAATTATCGAGGTCGCATTCAACATCCATATTGGCTAAGCACCGATAAAAAATTGTCATATCGGTTTCTACCCAGGCCAATATTTCTAATAATTCCTCTACCAAAGCTTCATCGGTTTCCGCTCTATATCGCTCAAAACCAAGCTTAGCTGCCATCATTTGCTGACGTTTTGATTCAAAATGAACAGGATACCCATTAAGAATTTCTTGCAGCCTTTCTACATCATCAAACAAGGGCGCAAGAGCACTGCCAAGCTGTGCCAAATTCCAGTAAGCGATTTGTGGTTGGTTAGCAAAACAATAACGGCGACCTTGTGCATCGGTGGTATTCGGCGTCCAACCAGGGTCATAATCCTCAAGCCAGCCATAAGGACCATAATCTATAGTTAGGCCTAGAATCGACATATTGTCAGTATTCATCACACCATGAACAAAACCCACTCGCATCCAATGCGCCACCATATCTGCCGTTGATCGACATACTTCCTCAAACCATTGGTAATAGACTTCTTCAGATGGCTCACCCAAATGCGGAAAGTGCTGACGAATAGTAAAGTCGAGCAATGTTTTTAATATGTCATGCTCACCGCGGGCATTATGGATTTGATAATTACCAAAACGCAAAAAAGTCGGTGCGATACGGCACACGACGGCGCCAGGCTCTTGCTCTGGATTACCATCGTAGAACATATCACGCGTAACCGAGTCACCTGTCAAAATCAAACTCAAAGCGCGTGTCGTGGGTACACCAAGGTGATACATCGCCTCACTACAGAGGTATTCACGCAGTGAAGAGCGCAATACAGCAAGTCCATCGGCCGTGCGAGAATATGGCGTTGGGCCAGCCCCCTTTAGCTGCAACATCCAATGTGTTTTACCTTGTCCTTCGACTTCACCTAAATTAATCGCACGGCCATCACCAAGCTGCCCGGCCCAATGGCCAAACTGATGTCCGCCATAGCACATGGCAAATGGATCCATGCCTTCCAAGACTTGATTGCCCGAAAACACTTGCGCAAACGTATCAGACAAACAGTCTTGCTCTGATAAACCAATGACCTCGGCCATTTCTTTGGAATAACTCAATAAAGACGGCCTACTAACAGACTTAGGCATTACCCGCGAATAGCATGA
>CAYUVE010000213.1:0-3300 GCA_964447985.1 uncultured Thiotrichales bacterium | reverse complement strand
TGTTTATTTAACGCCGCAGGGTAGATTGCTAGACCAAGAATGCGTGCAGACGCTTATGCAACAACCGCGTTTGCTGTTATTAGCTGGTCGCTATGAAGGTTTGGATGAGCGATTAGTTAATGCCGAAGTCGATATGGAATTATCGATTGGCGACTATGTATTAAGTGGTGGTGAATTGCCGGCAATGGTACTTGTTGATGCCATGCTGCGTTGGCTGCCAGGTGTTTTGGGCGATGAAGCCTCAGCGAAGCAAGATTCTTTTGCTCAGGGTTTGCTTGATCACCCGCACTTTACGCGCCCTGAAGTATTGGCTGGTGACGCAGTGCCTAGTGTGTTGTTGAGTGGCGACCATGAACGTATACGTCGTTGGCGTTTAAAACAGGCCTTAGGTCGAACCTGGTTAAGGCGGCCTGAGCTGATTGCTAAGCGTCAGTTGAGTGAAGAAGAACGTTGTTTGCTTGATGAGTTTATTGCCGAGCAAACAGATTGATTAGTGTAGATTTGTAGGAGTTATTCCGATGAGTAATATCATTGACCAGCTTGAAGCCGAACAGCTGAAATCAGACGTGCCTGAGTTCGGTCCAGGCGATACAGTGGAAGTGCAGGTTAAAGTGGTTGAAGGTAACCGCGAACGCCTACAGGCTTTTGCTGGTGTCGTTATTGCTAAGCGTAACCGCGGACTGAACTCTGCGTTTACCGTGCGTAAACTCTCTCATGGTGAGGGTGTTGAGCGTGTTTTCCAAACTCATAGCCCATCCATTGCCGCGATCAAGGTTGTCCGTCGTGGTGATGTACGTCGTGCCAAGCTTTATTACTTACGCGGCTTAACCGGTAAGGCCGCTCGTATTAAAGAGAAATTGGCTAAGTCTGCTTCTTAATTACTGCTCGTCCTGGGTGTAATATGAACGGGGTTCTATGGCAACATAGAACCCCGTTTTTATTTGTGTTGGTGCCCGAATGGCCGAGTGTTTAGATACCGTCGCACTGTTAGATAAGCTTGAACGCTATCAAGCTGTCATCGATGTCCCCGTTCCTGGCAGTAAGCTCGGCATAGCATGGCAAGATGGTTTTGTCACAGGCATGGATTTTTTGCCTGATTCTATTGCTGATATCGAGACTAACGATAAAGATTTATTGGCGGTTATTACCAAGCTTCGCGGCTATTTCTCTGATGGGCATGCTTTATCAGAAATTCCCATTCAGCTACAAGGTACCGATCATCAGCGCCGTGTCTGGCAAGCGATTCAAACTATTCCTGCCGGGGCCGTAGCCACTTATGCTGAGTTGGCTAAGCATATAGGCAGCCATCCACGCGCTATTGGTGGAGCCTGCCGACGTAATCCCATCCCTATTATTGTGCCTTGTCATCGAGTGGTGGCGAGTAATGGTATTGGTGGTTTTGCCGGTGCGGTAGGAGGTAAGCATATCGATATCAAACAATGGTTGCTTAACCATGAAGAGGTGCGGTGAGCGAATGTCTAGTAAAGCTAGCTTAGATGCTGCAGATCTTGCGCTGATTGAACGTTTTCTCGATGCCTTATGGGTTGAGCACGGTTTAAGCCAAAACACACTTGCCGCGTATCGTAATGATTTGTCTCAGTTGGCAAAATGGCTTAATAAAAATAAGGCGCAATTAATAGCTTTAACTCGTGAGCAGATGATGCGTTATCTTGCCTATGTTCAGCAACAAGGTAAGTCTTCGCGTTCTAGTGCACGTTTACTAACGAGTGTTAAGCGACTCTATCAGTATTTAATTCGTGAGGGCGAACTGAGCGCTGATCCCACTGCACAAATCGATTCACCACGGTTTATGAAGCCTTTGCCTTCCTCGCTAACCGAGTCAGATGCTGAAGCGCTACTCAATGCGCCGAATACGGATACTGCGCAAGGACTGCGCGACATGGCGATGCTAGAAACACTTTATGCCAGTGGTTTGCGCGTTAGTGAGTTGGTAGGTTTGGAATTATCGCAACTTAATTTGCAAGAAGGTTTAGTGCGTGTTGTTGGTAAGGGCAATAAAGAGCGCCTAGTACCTCTTGGTGAAAATGCGATAGAGAGTTTATCTCAATATTTGCAAGATGCGCGGCCAGACTTATTGCGATCCCGTCAATGCGATGCCGTTTTTGTCAGTAATCGTGGACAGGCTATGACGCGTCAGACATTCTGGCATATGATTAAGCGCTATGTCATCCGTGCAGGAATCAATAAAACGGTGTCACCACATACGCTTCGTCATGCTTTTGCAACACATTTGTTGAATCATGGCGCTGATTTACGCGTGTTGCAGATGCTGTTGGGCCATAGCAATCTCTCAACTACACAGATTTATACCCATGTGGCGAAGGAGCGCTTGAAATCACTGCACGCCGAGCACCATCCGCGCGGCTAAGTTATATCGAAACGCCAGAAAGCGTTAAATATTTGCTTTATTTGGGGATTCATATATAGAAATTGTGGTCAAACCGTTAGGTTTGTGTGACCCCTTGCCGCTATACTGTTTTAGTCGCTATTTAGAGAGAAGTTTGATGTTGAGATTGTTTGTGTTGTTTTTAAGCTTATTTTTGTCAGCAGCCGTGTTCGCGGCCGATGCAGACGAAGCCGCTGAGATTAAGAAGACCTTAAAAACATTAGTGCCTGAGTTGGAACCGGACAGCATTGAGCCGAGTATGGTCGATGGGCTTTATGAGGTGGTGTATGGCACACGCGTTTTTTATATCAGTGCTGATGGCCGTTATTTCCTACAAGGCAATATTCTCGACACGTCAACAAAGACCAGCATTACTGATATACGTGAAACCAGTCTTCGCGCTGAGTTGGTTAAGACATTGGATGAGTCAAGTTTGATTGTGTTTTCGCCTGAGTCGCCCAAGCATACGATTACCGTTTTTACCGATATCGATTGCGGCTATTGCCGTAAGTTACATCGTGAAATCGAAAGTTATAAAGAAGCCGGTATTGCAGTACGTTATGCCGCTTATCCACGTAGTGGCCCGAATACCCCTTCATACTTCAAAGCTGTTTCTGTTTGGTGTGGCGAAGACCAAAAAGGTTTGATGACTAAGGCAAAGAGTGGTGAGAATTTTGAGCAAAGCAAGTGTAACAATCCTGTTGATGCGCATATGGATATCGCGGGTAAGATAGGTATCAGCGGTACACCAACCATTTTGCTTGAAGACGGAACTTTAATGCCGGGTTATGTACCTGCTGCGCGTTTGTTGCAAGCCATCGAGAGCAGCAAGGCCAAAGCCTCCTAAAAATCTAATTCAATCATTTGTCTATGTGCGGTGAAAACAATTGCCG
>CAYUVE010000212.1:0-3453 GCA_964447985.1 uncultured Thiotrichales bacterium | reverse complement strand
GCCGTCGGCGCTCGTGCCAGACATCAAGCCTATGAAATAACCAGAACAGTGTTTGCTCGCCATGGGATGATTATGCCGTGTGGCGCACAGCTAGGCGAATACTAAATGGAAGCCTCTGCAACTAATTGTCAGCGATGGCAATAGCGGTTTGGCTCAGCTCATCTAGCTTAGCCATTAAGTCTTGAGTCTGTTTCTGAAAATCAGCCAGGTAAGCTTTTTTGATAGGTGCTGCGCTAGGCAGTTTTACAGTCAGCGGATTGCGGTGAACACCGTCTACTCGGAATTCATAATGTAAATGAGGGCCAGTAGCGAGGCCTGTCTTACCAACAAAGCCAATGACATCGCCTTGTTTGACCGTTTTGCCTGATGTCACGCCGCGTTTGTAGTTAGACAAATGAGCATAAAGCGTGGTGTATTTGCTGCCATGTTGTAGCACCACAGTTTTGCCATAACCGCCCTTGGTGCCACGAAAAGTCACTTTACCGTCGGCAGTGGCACGAATCGGTGTGCCAGTTGGGGCAGCATAATCAACACCCTTGTGGGCGCGAATTCGGTTAAGTACAGGATGACGACGTTTTAGATTGAATTTAGAACTGACCCGGGCAAATTCGATCGGTGTGCGCAAAAAGGTGGATTTGAGCGAACGGCCTTCTGGCGTGTAATAGGCGGTGCGGTTGTCAGCGTCGGTATAGCGTAAGGCGCGATGGATCTTACCTTGGTTAATAAACTCTGCTGCGATGATGTCACCATCACGAATCTTTTTGCCTTCGCGATAAACTTCTTCATAGAGCACAGTGAATTGGTCACCAGTGCGAATATCCAATACAAAGTCGATATCCCAACCAAAAATACTCGCTAGCTCCATGGTTAGGTTGGTAGACAAGCCAGCGTCTTTGGCAGCAAGAAATAAGGACGACTGTATTGTGCCAGTGCTGGTTTTAACCTTGTTTTCAAGGTCGTGGTAAATAATTAGCGCATCAAAGCCCGCTAAGGTATTGCGTACATCTAGGGTGCGCTCATGATCGATCTCGTAGCGCAGTTGTTTTAGCTCACCATCTTTAACGCCAACATTTAATACATCGCCAGGGTGAAGTTGGGTGAGTTGGTCGGTTTCTTCACCGACCGAGACTAAATCGTAAACTTGTCGAGGGCTGACACCCATACGGTCAAGTATGAGCGCTAGGCTTTCGCCGTTTTTGACTTTAACCGGCTGAAGCTCAGACTCCTCCTCTACGTCAGCGGCTGGGATTAGGGCACTAACAGGCTCGACGTTCAAGTTTTCTTCGTGCTCTACAATTTCCGGTTCGTCGACGGCAATGGTATCGGGTTCATAGGTGGCCGTATTAGGACTAATGCTGGCAACGACTAAGGGTGTTTCCTCTTGTTCGGATATCTCCAGATTTGCCTGGTTATCGATAGCAGGGATGTCGCTGGTGAGTGATTCTTCGCTTTGGGGGATCGGTAGCGATAAGGAAACCAGTTTGACATCGCTGCTTTGGCCAGCCAGTTGTATCGATGAGGCAGTGTCCAAAGCGTTATCACCGCGGCTAACCGCCTCGTTGGGTGATAAGACTATAGCAAGTCCTAGTGCGGATACGCCAACAGTAAACAGCAACCAATGAGGAAGATGTTTTAAGGTCTCTGGGTTGCTGGCAGTGCCTTCAACCCATTTATGGATTGTTTTTTTCGTCGAAATCGTTCTGTCCCCCAACAGTAAGCGTCTCGCGTGCGTTAAAATAGCCGGATGCCTTAACAGCGTCAATGCTATTAAGCGTATTTTCGGCGTTTTACGGAAAATATGTGTGATGAAATGCACATTTTAGGCCACTGAACAGCTAAAATCCCCCGCAGCTTGTCCAATTCCTAAATCTGATGGTGTGAAATGTCCTTAAACGAAGCAATAGAACTGATCGAACGTGGTGTCTCGGAAATACTGGTTCGTGATGAGCTCATTGAAAAGCTTAAGCTCAATAGACCGCTCAGAATTAAAGCCGGTTTTGATCCTACTGCACCAGATTTGCACCTAGGCCACACTGTTTTATTGCAGAAGCTACGTCACTTCCAAGAGCTCGGCCATGAGGTGGTTTTTCTGATTGGCGATTTCACCGGTATGATCGGTGACCCCACCGGTAAAAGCGTAATGCGTAAGCCCCTAACCCGGGAGCAAGTTGCCGAAAACGCGAAATCCTATGCATCCCAGGTATATAAAGTGTTGGACAGAGAAAAAACGGTGGTGCGTTTTAATTCCGAGTGGATGGATAAAAAAAGCGCTGCCGATATGATTCGTTTGGCTTCACAGCATACCGTTGCGCGTATGTTAGAGCGGGACGACTTTAGTAAGCGTTATCAGTCTGGTCAGTCTATCGCTATTCATGAGTTTATGTATCCCCTGGTGCAAGGGCAGGACTCGGTTGAGTTGGAAGCAGATGTCGAGCTTGGGGGGACGGATCAGAAATTTAATTTGCTGGTTGGCCGTGAGCTGCAAAAGCAGGCCGGTCAGTCGCAGCAGGTGGTCATTACCTTGCCGCTTTTGGTGGGTTTGGATGGTGTAAACAAAATGTCCAAGTCCTTAGGTAATCACATAGGTATTGATGAGCCACCCAATGAGATGTTTGGTAAGTTGATGTCAGTATCTGACGAGCTGATGTGGGATTATTTCGAGTTATTGTCTAATCGACCGAGTGGTGAAGTCGCCGAGCTAAAGCGCAAGGCCGAGGCTGGTGAAGAAAACCCGCGCAATATAAAAGTTAGCTTGGCGCAGGAATTGGTAGCTCGCTTTCATGATCAGGCAGCCGCTGAGTCTGCATTGCAGGATTTCGAGACACGTTTTAAACAAGGCGCTATCCCCGATGAGATGCCTGAGCTGGAATTATCAAGCGCAACGCCGTTGCCGATTGCTAATTTGCTGAAAGAGGCCGGCTTAACCTCAAGTACTTCTGAGTCTATGCGAATGATTAAACAGCGCGCCGTAAAAATCGATGGCGAAAAAGTTGAGAACCCAAAACTAGAGATTGCTTTGGGCAGCGAAAATATCTACCAAGTAGGCAAACGTAAATTCGCCAAAGTTAGTTTGAAACAATCTGCTTAAGCTTTATCGATATCGGCTCGTTTGATGCCGAAGCTATGTTGATAGACTAATTCGGCACCGTGCCACGCACCAATCATTAATAAAGCATATCCGGCTAGCGCGCTACACGCAGCAGCAGTAAACCATAAGTCTGCGCTATCGCCGATGCGTTGTCGGCAAACCCAGCTAATTAAGTAGATGCACCATGCCGAGCTGACCCAAGTGATATGTTTATTTAACAGCTTGGTCGGCACGGACTTGTTCAGCCGTTTCTCGCGGATTATATCTGCTAAGCCAAACAGCATGGCGATCGCAGCACTAATTAACCCAATCCCCAGCAGCCACTGACCTTTGTTTAGCCAAGTAGTATCGCCTAACCAAAAATA
>CAYUVE010000211.1:0-3457 GCA_964447985.1 uncultured Thiotrichales bacterium | reverse complement strand
TGACGATATCTCGAACCCTAGGCGACGCGTACTCTGACAAATATATTGCTGACATCAAGCCTATCGGTGTTGCCACCAACATCGCAATAAACGAGATCAAAAGCGTACCAACAAATAGAGGAATGGCACCAAAACTACCCGATGAACCCACTTGATCCGCACGCAGTGCCGTTTGCGGACTCCATGTCAAACCAAACATAAACTCTGTAAAAGGCACTTTGCCAAAAAACCGTATTGATTCAAACAACACGGACAGCACAATACCGATAGTGGTCAGTATGGCAATACTCGAACATATCACCAGAAACACCATGACCGCATTTTCCACCCAGTTTCTTGTCCGAGTATCTTTATTCAATGTGCGCCAGGCAAAGAACAAGGCGCTGACTGAAAGCAATAATGTAATAATCGTTAGCCACAGCTGGCTCTTATGCGACAAAGCAATATATTGATCGGCAGCCTGTTGTAACGCCGGGCTAACATCACCCGCGACGATACCACCTTCGGCCAGATTTCTTACGTTACTGATAAAAAGATTAAGTTGTACCTGCCCCAGGTTTTTTGTTTCTGGCGCCAAGCCAGCTAAGACCATATTCGTTACTACGGTGTCTTGCAGAAGTTGCCATAGTGCAAACACCAAAAAGGCAGGAATAAACGCCGCCAGCGCAACAAAGGAACCATGATATAAGGGCAAAGAATGCAGCTGATGCGCCTTGCCACCGACCACAGATAAGGATCGACGCATACCGAGTTGATAGGCGACAAAGGTCATCACTATCAATAGTAGCAATAAGGTGGTTGGCTGCATAGGTTCCCCAGAAAGAATCGGCCGAACTAGGGTACCCTAGTTCGGCCGCTATTCTACCGTAAACTTAGGTAGTTTTCGTGACAATCTGAGCCCTTGGTACTAGATCTTTGCAGGCAGAGTGTTTTGCTCAGCCACATCAGTTTTGAATTTCTTATGCTCGTCACTAGGCATAGGGATAAGGCCACGGTCTGACAAATAACCCTCGTCACCCGAGGCTTTGTTACTCATAAACTCAGCCGCATATTCTTGCAAACCCGGGATAACGCCGATATGCGCCTTTTTGACATAGAAAAACAATGAGCGCGAGATCGGATAATCACCGTCAGCAATCGAATCAAACTCTGGTTCTACACCTTCGACCATGGCGCCGTGCACCTTGTCAGAGTTTTGATCGAGGAAGCTATAACCGAAAATACCAAAAGCACTAGGGTTGGCTTCGAGTTTTTGCACGATCAAGTTGTCATTCTCGCCCGCTTCGACATAGGCGCCATCTTCACGAATACTATGACAAATCGACTTAAACTGTTTTTTGTCTTGCTTCTTAATGGCTTTTATCCAGTCGAATTTTTTACAGCCCCCTTCCATCGCTAACTCGACAAAGGCATCACGTGTACCGGATGTTGGCGGAGGACCTAACACTTCGATTTTAGTCGCTGGTAATTCTGGATTGACCTCATTCCAGTTTTTATATGGATTTTCAATCAAGGCTTCTGAACCATCCGGATTGGGTACTTCTTTCGCTAGCGCCAGGAAAATTTCCTTACGAGAGATAGAAATCACATCAGCCTTTTTAGAATTAGCAAAGGCAATACCATCATAACCGACTTTGACTTCGATAATGTCTTTAACGCCATTTGCCGCACATTTGTCGATTTCTGACTGCTTAATACGACGTGATGCATTAGTCACGTCTGGATGCTCTAAACCCACGCCCTGACAGAACAACTTAAGCCCACCACCTGAACCCGTAGATTCAATCTTCGGGGTCTTAAACTCGGTATTTTTACCAAAGGTTTCTGCTACAACCGTGGCAAAAGGATAGACCGTAGAAGAACCCACCACCTCGATATGCTCACGTGATGCCGCATGAGCATTTGCTATCACCGACACCGCTAAGGTAATAGCCATAGTTACAGTTTTATTCATCATAGTATTCCTGTCTTTTCAAATTTTACCCAAAAGAACTCACTTTTCTGTCACTAAGCAAACATCATAAATATGACAAAGTTATGACAGTCATTTTGGCTAGATTCATTTAGTATAAAAATTGTGCTTGGATGAAAAAGAAATCTCTGTCGTTATCCGTGACACCGTCCACATTCTCTTCTATACGATAAGTTGCTTGAAACTTGACGTTGTGACGGGCCACATAATAGGTCGCACCGATAGATGTCTGTGTGAAATCATCTTGATAGGGTTCAGCATCCTGAACAGCATAAGCTAAGGCTAACTGTAGTTTCTCAGGGATGATTTGATAACCGGCATCGATGGCGTAAACATCTAGATCAACATCACCATTGGCCTCAAAAATAGTCGCGCCGCCAATTTTCCCTAGGTCGCCGTCAACCGCTTCACCCGAAAAGCTGTTGTACTGAGCATCGATTGATAAGCCATAACCACGGTAAGCACCGCTTATTTCCATACCGGTCACATTATCCAAATCTGGGTCATTAGGATCCTCACCTTCTTGATCACCGTCGTTACTCCAGTTAAACGCCGCTAAAGCGAACCCCCATTGTGATTGTCGACTAAAGTTATCATGCGCCGGCTTGAAATAACCCTGTGGGAAATATTGCAGACGACCACCAAACAAAATCCCTTCACTATTTTCGTCCTCAGATGTAACTTCTGAATCGAAATCGATTTGGTTATTCGCAGGATCAATCTCAGCAAACGCCACCCCAAGATCCCAGACGAAAGTCGTATCTTTAGCGCGTTTACTATAATAGCCAACACCCGTTTGACGAGCAGGGTTACCTGAGTTAGTACTACCCGCTAGTGTCCGTTCCACTTGTTGATGAACATTAGAAGAAGTCAAATCAGAACGCCCAAACTGAACAACTCGCGTATGCCCGTAACGGATTTTGCCGCCATTATCTAAGCGATATTCGATGTAACCATCGATCAATTCACCGTTACTTTCGCCGCTATTGATGTCTAACTCATCACCTTCACCAAACTCCCATTCAATTTGGGTGCCCCATTTCTTAGAAAAATCGGCATCGAGCTCAACGCGAAGGCGACGAAAGCCAATATCATCAGTGGATTCGCCGACATCTGGGTCACGCTGTTGATATTGCAAATGTGCGCGGCCACCAATCGCTACTTTACGCTCGCCATCTTCATAAACATTGACCTTGGAATAAGCAGGCGAATTGACTGCAAAAGCGACCGCGACGACGACAGGCGCCAACATAATTTTTTTCATGAATGTCTCCAAAAAATGAATCTAATTGTTTGCAAAATGCTACGTTTTCGATCAAAGCTGCTTGATGGCGCTGAGAATGCTTAACAAATGTGACAAAATTATTAAAAACGTCATATTTATTACAGAAATATTGCAAAAATTAGCCAAAATTCGCTTTTATGAACATTTTTTTGGATTAGCCAGCCGTAAATTGCCCTATTTTTGTGCGCAGGCCTACTTAT
>CAYUVE010000210.1:1195-3479 GCA_964447985.1 uncultured Thiotrichales bacterium | reverse complement strand
CTTTTAAGAATATATTTTTAAGAGTAGCAAATGAAAAAAATACACATCGCATTAAGCGTGGAAAACATTGCGTCTTCCGTAGAAGACTATTCGAATAGACTTGAATGTCAGCCTTGCGTAGTTATAAAAGATGAATATGCCTTATGGCGAACGAATACAATTAATTTTTCAATCAGAAAAGATATGGACGCTGTACCTGGCAGTTTGCGACATATGGGCTGGGAAGATTGCTCCGCTGGCGAGTTTAGTCAAGAAACAGATGTTAATGGCTTGGTATGGGAGCGTTTTAGCGCGCCGCAGCAGGCAGACGAGATCAACGAGATTTGGCCGAGTACTGACTATAGAGTGCCAGAGTAGTTAAAAGCTAATTTTATTGGCTATTTCTTAATTTCGACCTGATATTGGGGTAAAATAAGCAGTTTTTCTGGGCCCAAGGGGGCATAGAATTACGATGCAAGTAAAAGTTGCCATTATTATGGGCTCGAAAAGTGATTGGCCCACTATGCAGGCTGCTGCTGAGATTATGGATCAGCTGGCCGTCTCCTACCACGTTGAAGTTGTCTCGGCGCATCGCACCCCCGATCATCTAATGAGTTTTGCCGCTGGAGCAGTTGATGCAGGCTATGAAGTGGTCATCGCCGGCGCTGGTGGTGCGGCACATCTTCCCGGCATGGTTGCGGCTAAGACGCGTCTTCCCGTGTTGGGCGTGCCAGTGCGAAGTAAGGCGTTAAATGGTATGGATAGTCTGCTATCTATCGTGCAAATGCCTAAAGGGGTGGCGGTAGGAACCTTAGCGATTGGCACCAGTGGTGCTTATAACGCAGGCTTGCTTGCCAGCCAGATTCTGGCTACTAACGATAAAAATCTTGCCAAGCGCATTGATGATTTTCGTACGTCTCAAACAGAAAGCGTGCTCGAGCAGCCTGACCCTAGAGACTATTAATGGCAAGACTTTGGGTATTGGGTAATGGCCAGCTTGGTGCCATGTTAACCTCTGCTGCCGAATCCCAAGATATTCCTATCACTACAGTCGGTATTCATTCGGATGAGGTTTTAGACCTATCTGAGGATGATGTGGTTTCCGCAGAAGTGGAACATTGGCCTTCTACGGCTACGACTGAGCAGCTTAGTCATCATCCTAATTTTAAAAACCCTGAAGCACTAACCCTACTTGCAGATCGTTTAGAAGAAAAACGTTTGTTTGATAGGCTCGATCTAGCGACCGCGCCTTGGCGTTATGTTGAGAATGATACGAGAGAAAAAAATCTCTATCATGAATTAGGTGATCGAGTAGTACTTAAACGTCGGGAAGGCGGTTATGATGGTAAAGGCCAACATTGGTTACGGTCTGCCGACGATGACCTTATTCCTGAGGGTTGGCATCTGCAGACAATTGCTGAACAAGCCATAGACTTTGATGAGGAAGTATCGCTGGTTGGTGCGCGTGATACATCTGGTAGTCTCGTTTTTTATCCTTTGACTTTAAATTTACACCAAGACGGGATTTTGTTGGCATCGATTGCACCTGTTGCTAGATTGACAGTGCTGCAGTCACAAGCCGAACACATGCTTTCAAGCTTGATGCTCGAGCTTGACTATGTTGGTGTGATGGCTATGGAGTGTTTTCGCATCGGTGATAATTTAATGATCAATGAGGTTGCGCCGCGCGTGCATAATAGTGGTCATTGGACAATGACCGGTGCATCGCTGAGTCAATTTGATTTGCATGTATCATGTGTGATGGGCTTGCCAATCGAAAAGCCTGATGTTAATCAAACACATATTATGATTAATCTCATTGGTATGCCTTGGGATGATTGTTGGCAATCGGTATCCAATGCGACGGTATATTGGTACGACAAAGAGGTTTTGCCTGGCCGTAAACTTGGACATATGAATTTACATGTAAATAGCTCGGCTGAGCTAGACGATATGTTGCGAGAGATAGAGCCTCTATTAAGCGAGCGCTATGTAAAGATGTTTGCTTGGTTAAGGCAGCAATTCGATTGATTTTTCTAGGCTAATTGCTTAAGCAGTGCTCGCAGGTGCCATGTAACTCAAGGCTTCTTTTATTTAGTACAAAACCATATTGCGCCGCACTTTCTTCCATGGCCTGAATTTGCTCTGGTTTTACCGTAGTTTCTGTTGCACCGCCGCAAACATCACAGAGTAAAAATTGTGTGGGTTGGTGTTCATGGGCGCATTGTATATGATCGCAGGCGAGATAAGTATTATTGGCTTCAATTCTATGGACGAGCCCAACGTCTAGCAAAAACTCTAAAGC
>CAYUVE010000210.1:0-1095 GCA_964447985.1 uncultured Thiotrichales bacterium | reverse complement strand
ATGCTCCCGCTCCTGGCCTCGTCTGAGGCCAGGAGGGTCGCTGCTTGGACTTACCGAGGAGAGTTCCTTACGCTGTCGTCTGTTTGCTGTCCTCGTGGTGACTAGCAGCCAGACTGTGGTCGTATTCGTAACCTTCGTCAGAGATTGGGTTACGCCCCAATATGGCATCGATCTGATATGGGAAGGTTCCGCAACGGTTACGATCCGACAGATCACAGGTCTTGGTATGACCAACGGCGTACAGGGGATCCCAGCCAAGCATACCCGTCATTAACGGGTAGATGGCGAATAGCGCGACGTACACTTGCCAAGTGACTACGCTACTATTCAAAATGCTGGTTACCGCACCGCCTATCAGTGCAGCCCCGAGTAAGATACGAATAACACGGTCCACGAGACCGAGATTATGGACTTCGCCAAGTTTGGCTAATGTATTTTTCATGGTATTTCCCTCCCACTCCACTTCGAGTGTTGATGCCTCGGTTAAGATTTAAACGCAAAGCGTGGGCGAGTTCAGTGACTTAATCACATAGCTTCTTCGGCTGCAATTTGCTTCAATTTTTTTCTATCGAGCAGCTCAATCCAGCCCCTATGGAGGCCGACATAATGATGATGTTCAAAAGATTTTAAAACTCGGCTAACAACTTCTCGAGCAGTGCCTAGTTCGGTTGAGATTTCATGGTGAGTAGCGTTTACTCTATGTTTTTTATCGCTGGCGTTGATAAGAAACTGCGCCAATCGTTGATCGATATGATGAAAGGCGACCGTTTCTATCAAGTGTATTAAGTCGCTGACTCCCTTTTCTAGAGCTGAAAAAACAAATTGCTGAAAGCCGCTTGAGTTTGACAATACTTTTGAAAAATGAGATTGACTAATATAGATTAGGTCTACTTCGCTTTCTGCAATGGCTTCGCCGGAGTAATGTTTTTTTGCTAATAACGATAGTGTTGTCAGTTCGCAAGCATCGCCCGGTTTTAAATGGTAAAGCACGATGCTGTGGCCATTGCTGGAGTTTTTTTGGACGCGTATGGAGCCTTTTAATAAAAAGAAATACCAGTGGCATTCATCACCATCGTGAAATATCACATCATTAGT
>CAYUVE010000209.1:0-3479 GCA_964447985.1 uncultured Thiotrichales bacterium | reverse complement strand
TCTCACGTAAGCTATAACTGCCTTGCAGTAGATTAAGTGCTTTATCCGATTTGTAATGTTTGACTAATAGATTAAGTGAGCGATGCTCATTAAGCTCAACATCTACTTCCGGCGTTAGATCACCAAAGTCGAGCGGCTCAACATCGTCCGACTCGCTACGATAGTAGACAATATGTGCAGGTGGATCGTCTGTTTCCGATGCCAAACTTAGACGCAAGGTATCGACCGCAATATCCCGATCCACCGCTAAGCCACTATTTTCGCTTAAGCGCAAAAGTGCACTATCAGGGCCGTCGACAATCGACCAAGTATCTTCATGGTTAGGTGTGGCTAAGACATCTGGAACCATGACCTGCGGCCGAATCCCCACATTATGTAATCGATCCAACCAATCATCTAAGGTATCGCGTGCAATAACGGCTACATCAACAGTATTGTCGGCACCTGGCTTTGAAAACGCGAAATGCAGGTCTTCGACATCACTGGCGAACTTTTCTTCTAAAATAAATGGTAAGGCAGCAGCGATACGCTGAACATTACGTGTCGGAACCGTCGCCTCAGTTAGGGTGATATCTGCACCGGGGAGTAAAACAATAACTCGTGCGCCCTTGGCATCATTAGCTAATAGCGAAAACGGGCCATGACGCACCGTTGCACGACCCACGCCATCCTCTTGATATAGCCACTCGGCTTCATCACGATTCTGAGCATTAAGATGTACAAACAAGTTCGCCACTAATAACTACCTTGACCACGCATTAAGACTGTAAGGTTACCACTAGTATCACGTTGTACAACACTAAAGAGTTGAATTTGTGCATCCGGTAACACAGCGCGCGCTTCGATAAGAAAATATTCGCTACTAAACGCTGCACCGAACGGCCCAAAATCAGGAGAAGTTTTACCCGCACCCATAACAACGTTATCATCAAGTATTTCTGCCTCAGTTTCATATCCTTCTTCGGTTTCCACATTCGTTTGAAACTCGTCTGCGAGGTTCTCATCTAACGGTGTTATACCATCACCGAGTGCAGCCTGAATTACTTCAACAGGTGCTGTATTCATATTAATAGGTGTACTTAAGGGTGTAGCTGTAGGGCCGCCAGGGCCTGGCGGTGGTGATAATGGTGTAGCTATAGTAGAAGGTGGGAGTGCTGTAAGAAACGGCCGCAGCTCTGTATAGACTTCATTAGTGAAACCCTCGACTAAGCGTAACTCGCTAATACTCGTCATCGGTGCATTCGCGGTGCGATACGCAGGCTCTTTAGACAGATAAGTTGAATCTTCAGCACCCGCAGGATTCGTCGTAGCTGTATCAGGATCTATCCAGTCAATTACTGCATCAACCAAATCTGTATTATGACCGAGTAGATCTAGCAAACGCCGAAAACGATCCACTTCAACAGGATTCTGCGCACCACTGCTGTCGACTAGTCCGTTAATATTAATTAACCCTTGTAGATCAGTAATCTTTCCGCTGATTACAGCACCTTCAATTTCTATTGGTGGTAACTCAGTATTCCAGTCCTCAAGTGGATGATCATGAGTATTTCCCGAAGGGCCATTAATATCTTGCTCAAGAATATTACCGGCCCAATCTTCTATACCTTGTGATAAGAGATAAGCGCGCTCAACTGCGAGAATATTTCCCGTACGGCGAATATCAATTTGTTGCTGCGACGCAATAGCTACTGCAAAGCTCGTTACTAACACAGTGAATATTAATGCCGTAATTAAGGCTACGCCTTTTTGTGTTTGCGCAAGCATGTTATCCAGATACTCTAAATATACGTGGCACTGGACCCAAGCCTTCAATATCAAAGATGATCTCAACACCCAATGGTAACGCCGCTGCTGGCGTACCACTCGAGCTAGATGGCGTCAATGGAGGCCATTGATTTTGCCACTCTCTACTTTCATCGAGATAGCGAATCTCAATTTCAGTAATACCCTCTATTAATTTTCCTTCTAAAGGTTCGCTATCTTGGGCTCTATCCAAGACAGACCAACTTTGACGATACAGCGTCTCATCATCCAAACGATAGCCAACACGCTGTATATGACTGCGAGCAATATTTGTTGGATTACGTCGACCCGTACGTGAAAACTCTAATAATTCAGTCTGTTGGCTACCAATAAAAGGAGGTGACGGGCTACCGAACTCATCTCGAATAGGCCGATCAACAGCTTGCTGCACATCACGCGCAATAATGATCATAGCCTTTTGTAATTCGGCTAAACGATCCATTTGTTCTTCGCTGCGTGTGGCACTATTTAATACCGAGTTAAAACCACTACTGGCTAATGCAGCGATGACAGCAAATACCGCAACAGCAACCAACAATTCAAGCAGAGTAAAACCTTGGGCTTTTGCTCGCATGACAGGTTTCTTACTAGCCATCACTTATTCACCAATAAAAGCTGTAACGGACGCTAAAATTTCTTCACTGTCTTCTGGCCCCACTTCAACGACAACGCGTTTAATCACTTCAACATCCGTATCACTAACCGTAATATTCCACTCCCAACTTCGGCCAGCCAACTCGGACTCACCATTTGTATCGCTGTCATCCAAGGCCGCATCGCTGAGCTGAATTTCGGTTATTTTATTAGAGGCCACCCATTGGGCTAAGGTTTTCTCTCGCAAATAACTAGCATTGGAAATATTCTTGCCGACGCCATTGATCACTGCTGCCATAGAAATAGAAATCACAGCAAGCGCTATCACCACTTCGATAAGCGTGAAGCCACTCACTTTCATCCAGGATAGTTTCTTATGATGAGATTTCATAAATTAGATAGTGTTTGTTTCGGCTTTTTGTATTTCCAGCTCGCCAGTCAAGGAGCCAGTCAAGGTATAAAGCGTGTCACCATCGTCATTTTTTAAATTCAATTCAAACGGTGTCAGTTCACCACTGGAGAAGAGAAAAATACGCGGGTGATTGTCCTTTTCTTCTTCATCTAAACTAAATTCCTCAATATTGAATTCAAACTGCTGCTCACCTTCGATAAACAGTTCTAGTTCTAGGCCCGCTGGTAGTTCGCGCTCTCGAAATATTTTGTCGGCTTCGATTGAGCGCCATTCATTGTCAGCCAAGGTTAGGAAGCGATAACGGTCTTCTTCAAACTCTAGCGCAATTTCTGTTGATTTAAATACCGACTCTTGCGCGGCCAAATCAACTAATGCTGCGATACGCTTTATTTCTTCTTCTACATCATGCTGTCGATTTAAGCCTGACGATAAACTCACCACGCCTACCATCAAACCAATGATTAAGGTCACAACGATAAGTTCGAGCAGTGTAAAACCCTGTTGTCGTTGCTTATACATAGAACCAGTTAACTTAGCTTGGCTTATAGATCCCAGTTACCGATATCCGCATCAGCGCCCTCGCCACCACTACCTCCATCACGGCCATAGGTGAATACATCGATAGCGCCATGCACGCCTGGATTGAGATATTGATATTCATTATTCC
>CAYUVE010000208.1:0-3602 GCA_964447985.1 uncultured Thiotrichales bacterium | reverse complement strand
CATGTCATCTCATTTACCAGTGACTGGCGCTTCTCACCCGAGCGCTCAAGAGAAATCGTCAAAGCCTTACTCGACAATAACCGCGATGTCAGCTATGCCGAGATCAAAGCCAATCAAGGTCATGATGCTTTCTTAATGGCAATCCCGCATTACCTCGATGTATTCAAAGCCTCCATGCAGCAGCTGATCACAGAAAAGGTAGGCCATGCTTAGACCCGACCTAGAAATCATTAGCGATTGGGTCAATCCAAATAGCCGCGTGCTTGACTTAGGGTGTGGTGATGGCACCTTACTCGCCCACCTCAGCGAACAACACAACGCCAACGGCTATGGCCTAGAAATAGAAGATAGCAATATCACACGCTGCTTGAGCAAAGGTCTTAATGTTTTACAAATCAACCTTGACGAAGGCCTTGCCGATTTTAATGACAAAGCTTTCGACTACGTCATCATGACGCAAACACTGCAAGCGGTTAGCTACCCAGATCGGGTGTTAGAGGAAATGCTCCGCGTCGGTCGAGAAGGCATCGTCACCTTCCCTAACTTTGGCCATTGGAAAAGCCGCTTAAACATTGCCCTACAAGGTCGTATGCCCTTGTCAGAATCACTGCCGCATGCCTGGTATAACACACCGAATATAAGACTCTGCACGCTAAAAGACTTTGAAAAACTGTGCGCCGACAAAAACATCAGCATCGTTCAACGCAGCGTCGTCAACCACGCTCACCGCGAAACATTAGCTATGAACTGGTCGCCCAACTTCTTTGGGGAGATTGCTTTGTATAGATTAAGATGCAAATAAACTTTATAAATTTGATAAATTAGTAATCGTATTTTGGTATATATCTATAGTCGAATGTTATTAGCGAAAAGTATTTTTTTAATATAACCTTGTTACCTTTAGAGTAGTAAGACTCACTTCGTATTACTATTTCATCACCGGAATTCAGCTGAACCTTACTTACGTAATGACTACCGGTTCTAATACCTTTGCCATATGCAAAGTCCGCACGAGGACTATTCAATACTTTTCCAGATACCTCACCAACAGGAAACCCTATAGCCATTCCCCATAGAACAATTACTACTACAAAGGACAAAATTAGTGGCTTTAGTATTTTCACAGATATCACTTTTTGCTTAGTAATAAACTACTACGATCTTGATCAATCTGAAAACGAAACTGGCCTAAAACATTCATTCCCAGCAAGCCATCGACACCTGGCGATAGAGTAAAATCCAGCACCGCAATATTGGTATTTCTGATTTGAAACGAGCCCAAGCGTAATTGATCTACTCGATACACTGTACCTTTGGTGACCCCATTCGCCGTTTGAAAAATACGTGTACCGATTTTGCTTACCTTGCGATTACTACTAAGCGATTCAAATGCCGAACTCGATAAAGTAGTCATCGAAGCGCCCGTGTCAATCAATAACGTCACTTCATCTCGCTGATTAACACCCAAATCAACCAAATACTGATTACCCAGTTGATGCAAGGCGACACGCTTTGCATTTTGGAAACCGTTATTCTGCGGCTGAGTCGTCGCAATATTTTGTTCAATTAATGAATTGAGTGTAGTCTGCGCCTGTGAGCCGATTTCAGCATCATTCACCAATAATTTTAAGCGCTGAATCGCACTGTACTCATCCCCACCATTAAGATAAGCAATCGCTTGTTTGTATTGATAAGGCGCACTGAGCAAACCCAATACTTCCATATGCGAATACAAACCTGTCAAAGCAAACCAATCTGCCTGGCTGGTGTAGTACTGATCCATCTCATTCACAAACTGATCAAAACGCGATAACCACAACTGTTGCCGTTCAGTAGAATAGGCATAGGTTTTTATCAATTGATAAACATTGACCGCTTCAATAAAAAAACCACTACTTTGGTTAAAGTCTGCCAATAATAATAAAACGTCGATATCGTCATAATAGGCAGATAAAAATGCATCGGTGAGCTCAGAAAAACGCGTATAGTCTCTTGCAGCAAGAAGCTGATCTAATTCTTTCAATAAGAGATTTCTTAGTTGAGCAACATTATCAGCACCCAACTGATCTTGCTCTTGGTATAGCACAACAGCTTCAGCATATTGAGAACTTTCGAGAAATTGCTTTAATTGAGAAAGCGGTGAAACTAGCTTAGCTTCTGCCTCCACACTAGGTTCAAAAACAGATGCACGATTAAAGATGGTAATAGAGTCTGTAGGACTATTTTCTATTTTTTCTTCAGTGTTTTTTTGAGAAGAACTAAAATTATCTAATACCAAATCAGACGAATCACCTTGCCACCAGCCGTGACCAAACCAACCGAGCGAGAAGGCAACGACAATTAAACCCAGAATGGAAAAACGCGCCATATCTTAGTTAAAAAACCTCCTTAATCATCTAACCAGTCAACAGAGTCATATTTTCTAGCAATATGAGAAAGCTTTTCGGAGAGCGCTGAATCCTGGCTTCTCAAATATTCTATAGAGTCTAAATAATGCTTATCCCTCTCAGCTGAGAGCTTTTCTGCACCTAAGTAATCACACTCTTCAAACCCAACAAAGCGATCCAACTCACTCGTTAGTGACTCTGCAATTTCACCTAACTCACATAGTTTTACCCAACTACGACTCGGATAGTCACCCTCAGAAATTTTTATATAATCCTTATATGAAGAAGTTTTTCTGAATAGAAACTCATAGCCACATGAGGATGGCTTAGGCTCATCCTTCGGAATCAAAAGTACTGGCAAACTATGACACCAAACCACTCCAACCCCCTGTTTCGTACGATTTCTTACCCCATTTTCTGTTAGCTCAGTAGCATTGTCGCTACTACGAAACCCAACAATCATCCCAGAAATTGGACTCTTTATATCTACTTCTGTGAATTCAACCCCATCATCCTTTGTCCGACCAAACCAACTGGATTTTTTATTAAAGTCAACGTGTGGTATGAGATACTTAAGAATTGTAGTACCCCTTTCAACCCAGCACCCGCGATAACTCTTAGCTAGTATAGGAAACGAATCTGGCATTGATTCACTCACGCCTGGAGTGTGAGCTATTAGTATCCCTGACAATAACGGCGACATCCCTAACTCTGTAAGTCGTGGCATCATTAGTATTTTATCTGTAAAACTGACTGTTTCGGGAGTATATAAAAGACCGTATTTTTCCGCGGCAGTAGGCTTACTTTCGGTTGGGAATTTTTTATCATTACTGCCGCCGCCTAAAAGATCGTACACTTTATTTCCAGCAACACTTCCAGCTATGCTAGCGATAAAATTTGCAGCATACTCGTCTAAACTCATATCCCTTATCCTACATTAACAAGTGATCATCAAAACTCTACTTCACAGAAACCTAATCGAAAAAATATACATAGATGGACTTCACATCCTAAGACGGACAACTTTATAGATGATTTTATAAGGTTATTCCATGACCATCCCAGTCTTAAGTTGCAGATGCCCCCGGATTTCGTTAACACTCTATCCGGCCTACATTTTTACTTCCTCAAACCAAAGCCGAGCGTATCATGTATAACCTACAATCCCTTGATTTTATAGGGTTATTCCTTGACCAATCTAGTCTCAAATTGTAA
>CAYUVE010000207.1:0-3616 GCA_964447985.1 uncultured Thiotrichales bacterium | reverse complement strand
AAATCAAAAACATTTTTTTCTTCTGTCGTCGCATCCGCTTTTGTCAAGACCAAAATATCTTCGACGAGACGGTTCAATTTACCAGTCAATTTCTTTATACGTTCGGCGCCTTCACTTGCCGATTCATTCTTACCATTATTTATATCTTGGAGAACATAGTCGGCCAAGCCATCCATCGTCAGCAATGGCGCCTTTAAATCATGTGAAGTTCTATATGAAAACTCTTGGATTTCTTGTGTTTTCATTTCTAACTCTTTTTCCGCTTTACGCCGTTCAGTAATATCAACGATTGAACTAATGACAAAAACGTCATCCTCAAAAACAATCGGCCTAAGGCCTATCTCTAACGGAATCAATTTCCCTGATTTATGTTTACCAAAAAGCTCTCGCCCAATACCCATCGCCCGCGGCTCTGCATCCTTAACATAAGACCTGATAAAGCTAGGGTGCGGTGTCCTGAACTCATTCGGCACGAGCATTTCTATTTTTTCCCCTATAAGCTCATCTCGGCTGTAGCCAAATATTTCCTCTGTTGCTTTATTGATAAGCTCAATGACGCCAGTTTTGGTCACCATAACCATACCGCTGGGGGTCGCATCTAATGCGATTTTGAAGCGTTCTTCAGCCCTCAGCCTCTCTGAGATGTCAATTACCGAGGCCATAACATAAAGGCCTTTTTCATCTTGAATTGGGTTTAGACCAACCTCTACCGGAAATTGACTCTGATCCTTTTTGACACCAAATAAATTTCTGCCGATTCCCATCTGCCTTGGCAGAGGGGATGTGAAATACCCTTTGACTAACCTGGGTGCTTCTTTCTCATCCCTTCTGGAAGTAGCACACTAACATCTTGCCCAATCAATTCGCCTGGTGCATATTCAAAAAGTTCCTCAGCATGTATATTGGCTATTTGAATATTACTTTGCTCATCAACGAGCAACATCGCCACAGGGCTGCGATCAAATATTTCTTGGTAGAGTGAACTCACTGAATAAACTCTTCTAGCATCGCGACGGTGGCATCAATACCAGACGGCTTCACAACGTAATTTTCAACAATACCTGTCGCCAGTGCTTTTTCTTTATCCGCTTCATGTTGAGAAGAAGTTAGCATGACTATGGGAATAATTTTCTTAAGCTCTTCGAAAGCTTCTCTTTCAGCCTTGAAAGTCTCTAAAAATTGAAACCCATCCATAACCGGCATAGTGATATCGACAAACATTACAGACGGCAATTCTTCACCTGCAGCACGCCATGCCTGTAACTTTTCCAAGGCATCTTTCCCATTTTTCGCAGTGAGGAATTTGCTTATTATCGATAGATCCTCCGAGACTCGCTCTAAAAAATGCAGGTAACTCTCATCATCGTCGATAAACAACACTATCTTAGCCATACATCACTCTCCCGGTGTGAAACAACCAGCGTGTTAGACTGAACAATTAATGCTTTGAATAGTAATAAATATGATTGGAATAACTGAAATAGCATCGACCAAAATCCTTTTTAGACAAACCAGACTAAGCTGACCCTGATACCAAAGCCATAGTTCCCTGAGACCTATTATTTAGAACAGCGGCAAATTATAACCGAGCTTGACTATTAGCCCTTAAATTCTATGAATACATAGCAAAATACGACATTAGGATAAACCTTACAGATACTATACTTATCATCTGACACGCATCGGCAGACTTTGCATACCCTAACCCTTGACTTAAAATAATATCGCTAATTATTGCAATACAATTCCGTATTACCAATCAGAAAAATATAGCACACGAATATTTATTGTTTTAGTTAATTATTATATCGCTCTAAAAATTTGACGACGTTAAAGCCCTGAATTTTTTGATCTTTACCAACCAATATTAGCGGATAGCCAGTACCACCCAGTTTTTTAAATTCGCGCATTCGCAGACCTGATTTTTCGACATCATATTCAACATAGCGGATACCTTCATTTTCGAAATACTTTCGCGCTTTGTCACAATAAGAACACCAAGACGTTCCATACATGATAACCTTTTTGTTTTTTCTAGCAGACACCTTCCGTCTCGAAGCTTTCTCCGTTGCCAAATCAACATTGTTACTCTTCTGGTTTAGTCTTTGCTGAGGTGCCGGTGAAATTGAAATCTCTTCAACATTCGAAGCATGATCGCCGACCGGTGGACTGTCGCTAAAGTGCGTTCTCCCTTCATTATCTGCCCATTTGTAGACTTGCGCGTGACTGGATAAAGAAATAACGGCTAACACAATGAAGACAAGCAAAGCTACTCGCCCACTCAATATCTTGCCCTCCGTTCAATGCATTTTTTGATTATTACTGGGCATTCTACACTCTGTAAATACTCGTTGCCTAAGCTATCTTGCAAATAGTTGGTTTCCCTCCAACCTAGCTGATTTCGCCTCATCCAGAGACCTTTCAGCAACATTTAACAGCGAACTAGCAGATTCCACCGATTCTGGAACCGCAGATGCCAAACCCATGCTGACTGTAACACGATACTTATCTTCTACAAATAAACCAAGACGCTCAATCTGTTCCTGTATCGATTGCCCCATGGCTTGCGCGGTATCTATATCTGTATCGCCAAAAGCGACCGCAAACTCATCCCCATCTATGCGGGAAACATATTGCTTGGGCCGTTGCGATGCATGAGACTCTAGTATATCGCTAATGGCAATCAAGCACTCATCTCCTGCCTTATAGCCCAGTAAATTGTTGTATTCCTTAAATTGATTGATATCGAATACCATCAAGCTAATGGGCGTTTGATCTTTTTTACCGATTAAACACTCTTTCTCCAATGAAGATTCAAACGCTTTGCGGTTAAGCAATGAGGTAAGCGCATCTAAGGACGCTGCTTCCAAAGCTTTATTCTCTGCCACCACGCGCTTAGTAATATTGTGATGTGAAATCACAAAGCGTCTTTGTTCATCTCCTGACAATGGCGCGATTAGCATAGTAAACCAACGATCTTCTGTCGGACTATGACAGGGATATTCAAAACGATAAGCAGGAATAACCCCATCCATGACTTCTCTAATTCCCTTTAGCGCGGTAACCGCTGCTTCATCTCCAGTGTCTATGGCAGCATTGATAGCATCGAGATAGTTCGTTCCTATGCTTGAATAAGTTTCTTCCGGTTCTACACCATTACATACCCCAAAGTTGATCCAAGCTCGATTTACATCAACGATCACGCCTTTCTCATCGATGACACATATTTGGTCTCCGACAGAATGAAATACTGATGAGTAAAAGTCAGTTTCTTTCATAATGGGTTTTCTTAATTCTAAGCCAAAATTATTGCGTGGCTTTCATTATCGGTCATATCTAATCGTCATCCTTAAGCATTAGCCGCGGCACCATAGCCTTTAAGCATGCCGATGTATTTAATAGCCATATTGCGTAACCCACTTTGCAAATTCTGTGAGATAGTTTTTGCATCGTGTTGCATAAACATTAATTGCGGGTTCTTAACATCGCTTAGGTTTGGTTCTAAGGTAAATCCTGCTTCTAGGTTTTCACTATCGTCTGTCCAATTAAAACGTACCTGCCACCACTGCTGTCCCATTAACTTTCATAGCAAGACTATCTGATTATTATTGTGTGT
>CAYUVE010000206.1:0-3638 GCA_964447985.1 uncultured Thiotrichales bacterium | reverse complement strand
AAATGGTAATGAGTTTGTAACACCGGATGATGTGAAGTCTGTTGCACCGTCTGTGTTGCGTCATAGGGTAAATCTTAGCGCAGACCTAGAAATAGAGGGTTACCCTATAGACCGTGTTATCGAAGATATTTTAAAAGAAGTCGAAGCACCAAGATTATGAGGCCAACACGCCTAACTTTAAGGCTTTTGTTAGCCTGGCTAGTGTTGGCAATTATGAGTGCCTTCTGGCCTAGCTTGTCAGAAGTTTGGAAATGGGCAAGCGTTCTACTTGCAGCGATACTGTGGATAGATGCTTTCGATGCCTTTAAGAGACCAAATCTTGGGATCAGTCGCGAAGTTAATCATAATCTTCCAATTTATAGTTGGAGTGAGGTGACGCAAAAAATACATAATCGATCAGGCAATCGGCTTAGTTTATTGGTGCGTGATTACTACCCTACAGATTTTCTTGTTAGAAGAAAGCCGGAATCATTTGATATAGAAAGCGGTCAATCAATCAAATTACGCTATCAAGTGAAGCCTATGTCGCGAGGGAATTATCTATTTTCTGGTACCGATGTGCTGCGGCGTTCAACGTTTGGCTTTTGGCAAAGACGTTGTTTCTACTCTGTTGAAACGCCTATTCGTGTTTACCCTAATTTTGCGGAAATTACGCGTTATATTTTGCTAGCAACGGATAATCGACTTAGTCAGCTAGGAATTAAAAAACGTCAACGTCGTGGCGAAGGTAACGAATTTCACCAGTTACGTGAGTATCATTTGGGTGATAGCCTAAAACAAATCGACTGGAAAGCGAGTTCGCGTTTTCGCAAACTCATCTCTCGAGAGTATCAGGATGAGCGTGATCAGCAAATTATTTTCATGCTCGATTGTGGCCGTAGAATGCGCCATGCCGATCATGAAATTACCCATCTAGATCAAGCACTCAACGCTATGTTGTTATTGTCGTATATTGCTGTGCAACAAGGCGATTCAATTGGGTTTAAATCTTTTGCTGGCAATTCTCGTTGGATGCCCCCACAAAAAGGGCCGCAAACGGTTAATGCCATATTGAATAAAACTTATGATCTGCCATCAACGCTCGATTCGGCAGACTATTTAAGTGCTGCGCAAGAGGTTCTTAAACTTAATAGAAAGCGGGCATTGATTGTTATTATTTCTAATACACGAGATGATGATCTAAGTAATATCGTCTCCGCAATTCGCTTGCTCGGAACGCGTCATTTGGTCGTGCTAGCGGATTTAAAAGAACAATCTATTGGCGAAGTCAAAAAACAGCAAATTTCCGATTTAGATTCAGCATTACAGTTTCATGCCAACGAACAATATATACGCCAGCGACAAGAAAACCACCGGCAGTTACGTAAGCTAGGCGTCTATTGTTTAGACGTAACTGCCAAGCAACTGCCGGTACGTTTGGTTAATGAGTATTTGGCAATAAAGAGTTCACAGCGGCTTTAATCAATCAGTCTGTAAAGATTTCACGGTAGGCCGCATAGATGCTTGCCGTGAGAATTGGCCCTAATATAAACCAGCCTAAGCCCAGTGGAATGGTAGCGATAATTCCAAGTATCAACGCGACAATGCCGTAGATTAAAAATGGCACAATATTCTTGAGACAGCCAGAAAAGCTCATCTTAAGTGAATTGACAATAGATTGTCCGCCTAACGCTACCAAGGCGGGAGCAAATAAAAATGCCATAGCAATAGGGACGAATAAGGCCAGTGCAACCAACATCGGTAGCATCATGGTTGGTGATGCAAATGTGGCGGGGTCTACGTTTTCAGGGTTGGTCAGTATTTGTATGCCACCAGCACCACCTAATATGGCGCCAAAGACAGCTACAACGAAGACAATAATCACGAACAGATATAATGCACCTATACCAATTAGCGAACCTGTATTGGTTTTGAACCCTGCGAAGAGATGAGATACTTCGAGTTCCTCGCCTCTATCCTGTGCCGCACAGCCGAGCATTAGTCCACCAATAAAAACCGCATAAAGCAGTGACGCTGCAAGTGAGCCAACTATAGGAATAAAGCCCGCTACCATATTAATGGCGCCATACAACACTATAAGAACTATCCACATCAAGGGGTTTTGCTTAAATAAACCAAAGCCACGTTTTATCCAGCCAACTCCAGACCCTGCGGGTAAGCCTTTAACCCCCGTGGGTGATAGATCTGATACGGTATTGTCTCTATCGACCAGCGCCGACTCGGGTGCCTGATAAAGGTTTTCTTCACTCATGTTTCCTCCCTTTACATCAATGATTCGTTTTTACTTATAGAATAGAAAGTATAGCAACATATTTCTTTGTATATAAAGAAGATATACTTTGCCCACAAAGCAAACCTAATTCTTTTAGAAAGCTTGATTTTTCTCTCATAAAAACAAGCACATAGATTTATTATTTTATGCCGTACATATTAATAGCCATATTAGGAAAGTAATACGTGATGAGAACGCTTGCCTTAATTATTGGGCCTCTAAGCGCGGTATTAGTGCCGACCTTGATCGAGATCCCAGAATATCCGCAAGCGTCGTTTATGTTAGGGATAGGAATATGGATGGTACTGTGGTGGATAAGTGAATGTGTGCCACTGGCGGTGACGGCATTAATTCCTTTGATTGCTTTTCCTTTTACAGGTATTGCTACAGCGAAGGAAATCGCGCCGCGCTATATGACCAGTATTATGTTTCTGTTTGTCGGTGGATTTTTGATAGCCCAGGCAATGGAACGTACTGAATTACATAAGCGTATTGCCTTGGCTATCTTATCTCGTTGGCACGCAACGCCGATGCAGTTGATAGCAGGTTTTATTGTCGCAACGGCGTTCTTATCGATGTGGATATCTAATACGGCAACAACGATGTTGATGTTAACTATCGCATTGGCGGTTTTATCACGAATAGATAGCCTTGATATAGGCAAGCTATCGACGACGGCATTTGCGACAACATTACTATTGCTTATCGCTTATGCTGCTAACCTGGGTGGAATGTCGACACCAGTTGGCACTGTACCAAATTTAGTGTTTATAGAGATTATTGCTGAGCAAAACGAATCACTTCGGCCGACATTCTTGCAATGGATGTTGGTCGGTGTTCCCTTAACGCTCGTTGGTTTGATGCTACTTTTGGTGGTAGCGAAGTTTAAAGTTAAGAATATTTCTTAGTCATCAGCGAGTGAGTTAAAAGTGACTGATGATCACGCCGCGCTCGGTAGTATGCGTCGAGACGAAAAGATTGTCGCATGGGTTTTAGGCTTGGCGGCATTGGCTTGGGTGACTCGCAAGGGAATTGTTTTTGATAGTTTTACTATTCCTGGATGGTCGTCTTTTTTGCCTTATCAAGGGATAGATGATGGCACCATAGCGGTGGTTGCTGCCTTTGTATTATTTATTTTTCGTGCTCATGACGGTAAAGCTATTCTTGGGAAGGATGCATTTTCACGTTTACCATGGGGGGTATTAATCTTATTAGGTGGTGGCTTCGCCTTGGCCACCGGCGTACAAAAATCAGGTCTTTCATCTTGGATAGGTGAAAGCCTGCATTTCTTCTCAGGTATATCCTTTATTTGGGTTTTATTAGCAGTAGCATTGCTGATGATATTTTTGACTGAGATGACCAGCAA
>CAYUVE010000205.1:0-3642 GCA_964447985.1 uncultured Thiotrichales bacterium | reverse complement strand
TCTCACGTAAGCTATAACTGCCTTGCAGTAGATTAAGTGCTTTATCCGATTTGTAGTGTTTGACTAATAGATTAAGCGATCGATGCTCGTTAAGCTCAACATCTACTTCCGGCGTTAGGTCACCAAAGTCGAGCGGCTCAACATCATCTGACTCACTTCGGTAGTAGACAATATGTGCAGGTGGATCATCTGTTTCCGATGCCAAACTTAATCGCAAGGTATCGACAGCAATATCCCGATCCACCGCTAAGCCACTATTGTCGCTTAAGCGTATTAGAGCACTATCAGGACCATCAACAATCGACCAAGTATCTTCGTGGTTAGGTGTGGCTAAGACATCTGGAACCATGACCTGTGGTCGAATCCCCACATTATGTAATCGGTCCAACCAATCATCTAAGGTATCGCGTGCAATAACGGCTACATCAACAGTATTGTCAGCACCTGGTTTTGAAAACGCGAAATGCAGATCTTCGACATCACTGGCGAACTTTTCTTCTAAAATAAATGGTAAGGCTGCGGCAATACGCTGAACATTACGTGTCGGAACCGTCGCCTCAGTTAAAGTAACATCAGCGCCAGGCAGTAAAACAATAACTCGTGCGCCCTTGGCATCATTAGCTAATAGTGATAGCGGGCCATGACGTACCGTTGCACGACCTACACCATCCTCTTGATGCAGCCATTCAGCTTCATCACGATTTTGAGCATTAAGATGTACAAACAAGTTCGCCACTAGTAACTACCTTGGCCACGCATTAGGACGCTAAGGTTACCATCATTATCCCTTTGCACAACGCTAAATAGCTGAATTTGTGCATCCGGTAACACAGCTTGCGCTTCGATGAGAAAATATTCGCTACGTACTTCCGGGCCAAAAGTACCAAAGTCCGACGGGCTCTTATCAAGACCAGCTATTATGGAGTCATCATTTAAAGCTGTTACAGTTTCGTATCCTTCTTCACTTTCAATATTATCCAAAAAACTCTGTGCTTCAGATTCTGATAGCGGGCCACTTGTCGAGTCACCTAATAAAGCTTGTATAACTTCTAATGGTGCAGTATTAAGGTTTATAGGAGTACCGTTTGCCATACCCTCACCTGCTGGAGCCGGGTCACCAGGATCTGTATCTTCCTCATCACTTGCCACAGGAACGGCACCTGTAATTGTTGAGCTTGGCAAGGCAGTTAAAAACGGACTCAACGTTGTATAGATTTCATTAGTGAACCCCTCAACTAAGCGTAATTCACTAATGCTGATCATTTGCTCATTAGATGTGCGATAAGCTGGTTCTTTAGATAGATACGTAGAATCTTCTGCCCCAGCCGGAACACGGGTTTCCGTATCCGGGTCGATCCAATCGACAACAGCATCAACCAAATCAGTATCGTAACTAAATAACTCAAGAAGTCTCTGAAATCGCTCTATTTCTGTCGTAACAGGTGCACCACTGGTATCAACTAAACCATTAATATTGATTAGCCCTTGAAGATCAGTAATCTTGCCACTGATTACTGCACCTTCAATTTCTATAGGTGGTAATTCGGTTGCCCATTCTTCACCTAGGTGATCATAGATATCGCCTGTAGCGTCGGTAATATCCCGCTTTAATATATCTCCTGCCCAGTCTTCTATGCCTTGCGACAATAGATAAGCACGCTCAACGGCAAGAATATTTCCTGTACGTCGAATATCAATTTGTTGTTGCGACGCAATAGCTACTGCAAAGCTCGTTACTAACACAGTGAATATTAATGCCGTAATTAAGGCCACACCTTTTTGAGTTTGAGCAAGCATATTATCCAGACACTCTAAAGATGCGCGGTACCGAACCCAGACCTTCTATATCAAAGGTGATCTCAACACCTAATGGTAATGCCGCCGCTGGCGTACCACTTGCCCCGGTTGTTAATGGTGGCCATTGGTTCTGCCACTGCCTACTTTCATCAAGATAGCGAATCTCAATTTCAGTAATACCCTCTATCAATTTTCCTTCTAACGGTTCGCTATCTTGGGCTCTATCCAAGACAGACCAACTTTGACGATACAGCGTCTCATCATCCAAACGATAGCCAACACGCTGTATATGACTGCGAGCAATATTTGTTGGATTACGTCGACCCGTACGTGAAAACTCTAATAATTCAGTCTGTTGGCTACCAATAAAAGGAGGTGACGGGCTACCGAACTCATCTCGAATAGGCCGATCAACAGCTTGCTGCACATCACGCGCAATAATGATCATAGCCTTTTGTAATTCGGCTAAACGATCCATTTGTTCTTCACTGCGTGTTGCGCTATTTAAGACCGAATTAAAACCACTACTTGCTAACGCAGCGATAACAGCAAACACCGCGACCGCAACCAGTAACTCTAATAGAGTAAAACCCGAGATTTTTGATCGCATTGTTGAAGTCATGAGATTATTAGTTACTGCCAATAAAAGCTGTTACCGAAGCTAGAGTCTCTTCACTATCTTCTGGCCCGACTTCTACCACAACGCGCTTAATCACTTCAACATCCGTATCACTAACCGTAATATTCCACTCCCAACTTCGGCCAGCCAACTCGGACTCACCATTTGTATCGCTGTCATCCAAGGCCGCATCGCTGAGCTGAATTTCGGTTATTTTATTAGAGGCCACCCATTGGGCTAAGGTTTTCTCTCGCAAATAACTAGCATTGGAAATATTCTTGCCGACGCCATTGATCACTGCTGCCATAGAAATAGAAATCACAGCAAGCGCTATCACCACTTCGATAAGCGTGAAGCCACTCACTTTCATCCAGGATAGTTTCTTATGATGAGATTTCATAAATTAGATAGTGTTTGTTTCGGCTTTTTGTATTTCCAGCTCGCCAGTCAAGGAGCCAGTCAAGGTATAAAGCGTGTCACCATCGTCATTTTTTAAATTCAATTCAAACGGTGTCAGTTCACCACTGGAGAAGAGAAAAATACGCGGGTGATTGTCCTTTTCTTCTTCATCTAAACTAAATTCCTCAATATTGAATTCAAACTGCTGCTCACCTTCGATAAACAGTTCTAGTTCTAGGCCCGCTGGTAGTTCGCGCTCTCGAAATATTTTGTCGGCTTCGATTGAGCGCCATTCATTGTCAGCCAAGGTTAGGAAGCGATAACGGTCTTCTTCAAACTCTAGCGCAATTTCTGTTGATTTAAATACCGACTCTTGCGCGGCCAAATCAACTAATGCTGCGATACGCTTTATTTCTTCTTCTACATCATGCTGTCGATTTAAGCCTGACGATAAACTCACCACGCCTACCATCAAACCAATGATTAAGGTCACAACGATAAGCTCTAGTAAAGTAAAACCCTGTTGTCGTTGTTTACACATCAGGCCAGTTCTAGCTTGGCTTATAGATCCCAGTTACCGATATCTGCGTCAGCGCCTTCACCACCGCTGCCACCATCTCTACCATAGGTAAAAATATCGATAGCGCCATGTACACCCGGGTTAAGATATTGATATTCATTATTCCAAGGGTCAGTAGGCAAGCGATCCATATAACCGCCTTCTTTCCAGTTAGGTGCGTCGGCTGGCTTTTCTATTAATGCGCGCAATCCGACATCACTGGTTGGATAGTTGAAATTATCCAAACGATAAAGATTCAGCGCATTTT
>CAYUVE010000204.1:0-3685 GCA_964447985.1 uncultured Thiotrichales bacterium | reverse complement strand
GATATAGGACAGCCAAGTGGCAATAATGCTCACTGGCAGCACTGCCAATATGACAACCTTACTTTTTATCCCTAGATTGCTTAATAGACCGCCCATGGTTTCGTTCATACTATCTTGCATAGCTGTGATCAGCTTAGCCATAAAGTGTATACCAGAATAGTTATAAATAGCGCTAATTTGCTGATTTGGTTAAGCAAAATCATGATATTTAAGCTAAAATTCGCACATGCATTTTCCAACCATTGAAGATTTCGTCGGCAATACTCCTTTAGTCCGCTTACAGCGCTTAGCCGGCATTAGAAATAATACGATTTTGCTCAAATTAGAAGGTAATAATCCTGCTGGCTCAGTCAAAGACCGGCCAGCAATGAGCATGATTCGCCGAGCCGAAGCGCGCGGCGAGATTTCACCTGGGGACACCTTAATTGAGCCGACCAGCGGTAACACCGGTATCGCCTTGGCGATGGCAGCCGCGGTAAAGGGTTATCGCATGATATTGGTCATGCCTGAACATATGAGCATGGAACGGCGCAGCATTATGCGAGCTTTTGGTGCTGAGATAGTGCTGACACCAACGGCAGGTAGTATGGAACGCGCAATTGATGTTGCCAGAGAAATGGTATCGCGCGGTGAAGGCAAATTATTAGACCAGTTTGGTAATCCCGACAATCCTCTGGCTCATTACACGGCGACTGCCGAAGAAATTTGGCGTGATACCCAAGGTACCATTACACACTTCGTCTCATCAATGGGTACTACCGGTACCATCATGGGTAGCTCGCATTACTTTAAAGAGCAGAATCCTGATATTCAAATTGTTGGCGTGCATCCTAAAGAGGGTTCGGCCATCCCGGGTATCCGCCGTTGGCCGAAAGAGTATTTGCCGAAAATCTATGATGAGTCCCGAGTAGACCGCATCATTGAGGTGACCGAAGAAGAAGCTACCGAGACCATGCGTGCCATGGCAAGAGAAGAAGGAATATTTTCAGGCATGTCGTCGGGTGGGGCTTTGAGTGCGGCCTTACGTTTATCGCAAGAAGTTGAAAACGCCACGATTGTCAGCATCGTTTGTGATCGCGGTGATCGTTATATTTCTACCGGTATCTTTCCTGCTGAGTAGGGCCCCTTGTCATGAACGTCTTTGTCTTTGATATAGAAACGATTCCCGATGTCGAAGGTGGCCGTCGGCTTTATGGTTTAGACGACCTTGATGATAAAGGCGTTGCAGACTCCATGTTTTATCATCGTCGGCAACAAGCCGATACCGAATTTTTACGTCATCACTTACATCGTATCGTTGCTATATCGGTAGTGTTTCGAAGTTTTGATCGGCTCAAGGTTTGGTCTTTAGGTGAAGAGACATCATCAGAAAAAGAACTCATACAACGTTTCTTTGATGGTATCGATAAATACACACCAACCCTAGTGTCATGGAACGGCAGCGGTTTTGATTTACCAGTGCTGCATTACCGAATGTTAGTCAATGGCGTCGTCGCACCGCGTTATTGGGAAAGCGGCGATGATGATCGCGATTTTAAATGGAATAATTATCTTAGCCGTTATCACCAACGTCATACCGATTTAATGGATGTTTTGGCGGGTTATAGTCCACGTGCTAATGCACCTTTGGATGAAATCGCCGCCTTATTGGGCTTCCCCGGTAAAATGGGCATGAGCGGTGCCAAGGTATGGGATGCTTATCAAGCGGGTGATATTAAAGGTATTCGCGATTACTGCGAACTCGACGTATTAAATACCTATTTGGTTTATCTACGTTTTCAAATGATCCGTGGACAATTGCTAGAATCAGAATACATAAAAGAATGCCAAACGCTGCGTGACGTATTGGCAGAAGAAAACCACGAGCATTTCGATAAATTTTTAAGCGCTTGGAAACAGTAGTACCGCATGGCTAAAGCCAATAAACAAGTAGTGACCGAACATACGGCGACTGTCGAAGCCTTAAGTCACGACGGTCGGGGTATTGTTCGTCTTAATGGTAAGGCCGTATTTCTCGATGGTGTCTTGCCGGGTGAAGAAATTGTCTTTAATCTCAAAAAACGCCGTCGTCGTTGGGATGTTGCCGAGCTAGTCGAGATTAAGCAAGCCTCTAATGATAGGGTCGAGCCCCGTTGTGAAGTGGCATCACTTTGTGGTGGTTGTAGCTTGCAGCATATTGATAGCGAAACTCAAATCAATCTTAAGCAACAAAACCTAATTGAATCGCTAAAACGTATTGGTAAAACAGAACCTAAAGAAGTGTTACCGACACTGAAAGGTGAACCCTGGGGTTATCGACGCAAAGCGCGTTTAGGTGCGCGTTATGTCAAAAAGAAAGAATCGCTATTGGTAGGCTTTAGAGAAAAGGGCGGTCGTTTCTTGACCGATATGCAGCGTTGTGAAGTATTACACCCTGATGTCGGTTTGCGTATTGATTCATTACGTCAGCTCATAGGAAGCATGGAAGCTTATTGCGAAATTGCGCAGATAGAGGTCGCGATAGCTGATAATGCCACCGTGCTGGTATTTCGAAACCTTGTTGATTTGAGTGAAGCGGATCGAACCAAACTGATAGAGTTTGCTAAGACCAATACTATTCATATCTATTTGCAGCCAGCTGGCCCGGACAGTATTCATTTACTATGGCCAGAGACATCGCAACTTTATTACGAGTTAAATCAATTCGATTTAAAGTTTGAGTTTTTACCAACGGATTTTACCCAGGTAAACCATACCATTAATAATAAAATGGTTGCACAAGCGGTGGAGCTACTAGAATTAGACAAACAAGACCGTGTGTTCGATTTATTTTGTGGTTTAGGTAATTTTAGTTTACCTATTGCACAAAAAGCGGCCAAGGTACTGGCTGTGGAAGGGGATAAGGCCTTGGTGGAAAGGGCAAAGCACAATGCCAGGTTGAATAATATTGATAATGTCGACTTTCATGCTGCGGATTTAAGCCAACCCTTGTTAGACACACCATGGTTCTCACAGTTTATAGAACAAGGTGTTGATAAAATGTTGTTAGACCCTCCACGCTCAGGTGCGATAGAAATTATTAAAGATCTTGCCAAAGTGCCATTCAAACGTATTGTTTATGTCTCTTGCCATCCAGGCAGTTTAGCCCGTGATACCGATTGCTTGGTTAACGAACAAGGTTACCGTTTAGTAAAAGCCGGTATTATGGATATGTTTCCGCATACTGCCCATGTAGAAGCCATGGCGGTGTTTGAGCGCTAATGCCAACCGAGATCGAAAGAAAGTTTTTAGTCAGCTCTAATAATTGGCGCGCTCAAGCCGATGCTGGCCGATTAATGGTACAAGGCTATTTACAAAGCAACGAAAAAAACTCGGTGCGCGTGCGCATAGCGGGTGATCAAGCTTGGCTCAATATAAAAAGTGCTACCTTGGGTATTTCGCGTAGCGAGTACGAATACGTAATACCCGTGGACGAGGCCAAGCAAATATTGAATGACTTAAGCCAAGGGCCGCTTATAGAAAAAACTCGCTATCACGTCAAAGTTGGCAATCACCTATGGGAAGTTGATGATTTCTTGGGTGATAACCAAGGTTTGGTTGTGGCTGAGATAGAATTAACTGATGAGGCGGAAGCGTTCGAAAAGCCTGACTGGTTGGGAGAAGAAGTCTCAAATGATACGCGCTATTACAATGGGTGTCTGGTCAA
>CAYUVE010000203.1:0-3736 GCA_964447985.1 uncultured Thiotrichales bacterium | reverse complement strand
TTACAAGTCGCCTGCGCAGCGAAAGCCGATCAGAACATGTTTGATTGCATTCGGTCGGCAGTGCTTTGCTGCTGAGCGCGTTACCCCTGGATAATCATCCCATGAACCACCTTTGACAATAGCCGCATTAGGTCGGTTCGGTTTTGGGCATTGAGTATTTGTCCATTCGAATACCATACCAGCCATATTGAATATGCCAAATGGACTGGCACCCGCATTGTATCGATAAATGCTGGTCGTATCATAAGGCCCTGCATCGGCGCTGTTTAGCTTTTTTGGGTCGAAAACATTTCCCCATGGAAAATATTGTCCATTTGTACCTCGAGCAGCTTTCTCCCATTCGGCGTCACTTGGTAGGCGTGCGCCTCGCCATTCACAATAACTCATCGCATCATTATGACTGACTAAAGTAACAGGATGATCACCGCGGCCAGTTGGATATTGGTCATTAAGCCAGATAAAACGTTGTGCTGTTTTGTAAGGGTGGACGAGACGATAGCTTTCCCATGTTGATTTATCGACGCTAGGTGCAACTGTATCAGTGTCATCGATAAAACGCTGATAAGCTTTATTGCTGACAAGGTTTTTATCTATCCAGTATGCCGGAAGATTAATCGTTGATCGAGTTTCGTTCTGAAACCATTGGAAGCGCCGCGACGCTGAGCTGTTGCGTGATTCATCAAGCCGATAGCCATACTCACGCTCGGCTTTATCGCTACCCATAATAAAGGTTCCAGCAGGGATGGTGACGCGGGTGTCATAGGAGGTTTCTTCATCTGCACTACTTGCTTTCGCGAAAACAGAGCTTAACAAGAGATATAGCATGACAACGAATAGACATAAGCTTTTCACGTTGGATTGTGGTGCCAGGTTTGGGTTGGATATTATTGAGATGAATTAGGAATAAGTAAGCCATTATAGTCTTCTTGTTCTAATACCGAGTTCAATACTTTTCCTGCGCAGGGGTTGTTATCAATCTCTTTAGCTAGGATAGAACTTAAGACTTTGCCGCCGCAGGGATTACAGGCATTGTTTGCGCAAGGGTTCGCAATTGCTGGTATGCCGCTGTCTGGCTTGATGGAAAACCCTTTAGCATTGATTTTATCGCTATAAGCAGGTTGCGCGACGTCTATAACATAGGCTGTCAAAGAGGCTAATTGTTTAGATTTCCAAGGTAAAGATTCGCCAGCTAACGGCACATTGATACAAAATTGTACAAATTCATCAACGTAAACAGCTCTATCTACTCCTGCATGTTGTTCTGCCATGTTCACTTTATGAGGATAAGGTTTTAAAAAAGACGATTTGAAAAAGTTGCTATCAGCATGGCAGTCTGAGCATTTAACGCCATTGCTTCCAAGGTTAGTAGCGTTAAATAGCTGTTCGCCATAGGCAACAAGGTCAGCGCGAGAATCTATATTATAGAGCCCCCTAAACCAAGATGGTCTTAGTACTAGCTTCGGGTTGGTATGGGGTATTGACCGTGAACATGGGTTGTTGCTGCACGGATTGTTCATTGCTAATAGCGCGGATGTTTCTGTAGGACGTTCAGCTTTATGCATGAATATCTCTTTCGCATACGAAGCACTACTCAAGAAAACAGAGAAAATAATTACGAATAAGAGATGCATGGATTTAATGTTCATGGTTGTTTCCCTCATTGTGTTTGTTCTTTTATAAAAATATACGCTGACTGTTAACAATAGTAATTGTTTTGGCCGATAGTTGGTCAGATTAAACAAATTTTAATATAAAGATAATATCGCTGTCACATTCTGGCATTCGACCGGAAAGATAAGTGTTTATAACAATCTATATTTGTTATGTCAGAGCGTTTTTGCTTGCCGCAATCACTCTATCAGTTTTTTGTCATGCTTTATGAGAAGGTTTTAGCATATTTGATAAATTGTCTGATCCCAAAGAAGTGCTTGTGGAGTGAGTGCTTCATTCTGAGTTACCAATAACAAATATAGTTATGAGATTGTTGACATATTTTGTATATGTGAAATTGTTCGCATGAGTTTCAATTTTTTATGTCTAATTAATATTGTATGACAGGTATTGTTGTATTTTGTGATCTGATTCCCGGTTAAATATATCGTCTCAGGTAACGTTGTGTCAGGCGAGTAGTTGGATATAGCTTGGGGCAAATATTTCTAGTCTCGAGATAGAGGTGGATGATGAAAAAATATTCTCAGTATCGATATATTCTTAGTTTTCTAATAATAGTTTTCTCATTCTCTTTTTCTATCTTGGCCTCTGGTTCAGAAAAGTCTAGAAATGATGCCGGTGATGATACGCTAGGCCTAGAAATGAGTAAGGCGCCTAACTTTACGCTACCAGGCCTGGATAAAAAAATAAAACTCTCTGAACTGGAAGGCAAGATCGTTTATGTGGATTTCTGGGCGTCTTGGTGTGGCCCCTGTCGTAAATCGTTTTTATGGATGAATGCAATGCAAGATCGCTATGGTTCGAAAGGACTTAAGATTGTCGCAATTAATTTAGATGAGTCGCGTCAGGATGCGAAAGCTTTTCTAGACGAGTATCCAGCAGACTTTTCAATTGCCTTTGATCCAGATGGCTATACCGCTGAGCTTTATCAGGTTCAGGGAATGCCAAGCTCATATTTAATTTCTTCAGATGGTCAAATCGCTTATCGCCACCTGGGGTTTCGTCCGGCGGATAAGAGAATGCTGGAAACAGCTATCGAGCACTTGGTGAGTGCGCTATGAGAATTATCACCATCTTTATGTTAAGCGCGTTGCTGGTGTTAACAGGTTGTTCGGCTTTAAAAAAAACAGCTAGTGCTACTAAGGATGTTGCCAAAGGTGTGGGTAAAACAGTAGGTGATATTTTTAAATCCGAACCGATCAAACCATGGCAACGCAATATCCTGTCTGAAGACAGTATGCAGTTAGTGCCAGATGCCATGGATGCCTATGTCGATGAGCATATATATTTTAGTAAGGAAGGGTCACGTGGTGGTAGCAGCATCGGTGGCGGCGGTTGCGGGTGTAATTAGTTGTGAGCAATCAAAAATCTATTCGTAAGCGTTTAAGTCTTGCTATGTGTGCTTTAGCAGCGAACCCTGCTGCGGCTGCAGAGGGAGACCGTGCGGTTGAAAATGATTGGGTAATAGATTCATCGATTTTGCAATATTCTGAAGATGATCGTGTGGAGGTAACCAAAGGATTGATCAGTGTTGCCGGTAATGTCAGCAATACGGACAAAGTAAAGTTTGATATTGTCTACGATAGTTTGACTGGTGCAACACCTACTGGCGCGATTAATACTCCCGGATCTGCGGTAACCTTTACCAGTGCTTCTGGCGCGGCGGGCGGCACGGCAAGTAATGGTGGTGCTATAGAGCTAGCCGAATTCGACGATACTCGTTTAGGTGTAAGCTTAGATTGGGAGCATACGATTAATCGGCGTCTAAGACATAATTATGGTGGTAGCCTTTCAGTTGAAAATGATTGGCGCTCATTTGGTGCAAACTGGTCACTGAGTCTAGATTCGAAAAGTAAACGTAATACTTATACCGCTGGTCTTGCTTATACCAATGATGAAATATTTAGAATCGGCGGAGGAACACCAGTTCCATTTTCAGAAACGGGTAGAGGGTTGTTCGCGGGGGATGGTTCGCGTAATACGTTCGATTTTTTGGCTGGAGTATCTAGAGTGCTTAATCGCCGAACTGTCGGTCAGTTTAATGTCTCAGCAGGTTTTTCAGATG
>CAYUVE010000202.1:0-3736 GCA_964447985.1 uncultured Thiotrichales bacterium | reverse complement strand
TTTGAGATAATGCATGCCGCTTAATTTAAATGTCCATATTACTCAGTACACTTCAGAGTGGTCTTACCTTAACTGGCAAGCTATATAATAACGCTAATAGAATGGCGTCTCTTGCTCTTCTAACGGTATTGCGTGTTTCAAAGTATTGATTCAAGCGGCAAGAATAACCTCATCGGATCGGTCGGAGAGACAATAAAACCTCTATCTTCGTAAAATTTCTTAGCGCTTTCTGAGACAGCATGAACAACAATCGCTTTAATACCCACTATTTCTGCGGCTTGTAATATGCGCAATATTGCGTCTCGTAGCAAGGCGTCACCCAGTTTTTTACCCTGGTATTCCTGATCTATCGCCAACCTGCCTAACACCATCACAGGTATCGGGTCGGGCATATTCCTTTTCACTTTTCGAGGTGCTTGCATTGCAGCAACCGAGCCCGATGCCAACGCATAGTAACCAACTACGCGATCACTCTTTTCACAAAGAACATAAGTACGTGACGCTCGAGTTGTTTCGTTATGCCTGGCTTTATTTTTTAACCAATTATCGAGACTGGTAACACCACAAGAAAAATGGTCAAGGATATGATGATCTGCCAGCGGACAAGGGGGAATGAATGTTGACATTTATTCCCAAGGTGCTGGCGTTGCTAACAATTTTCTCAGTTTCTCATTAGGCTTGGGCGGGTTATCCAAAACGCGGTTAAACTCCTTCCATTGCTCTTTATCGAGCATAAATAAAGTTCTGTCCAACAGAATTTCTTGCGCTTTTTCACACGCCGCTTCCAACATAAAATCGGAACGATCCTTACCGACACTTTGCGCCGCCCGATCAATAAAATCCCGGGTATTGCTGTGAACACGCATATTAATCAGCGCATCTTTTGGGGCATTTTGTGGCAACATGGCGACCTCTTTGTTGAAAGACAATGTATACACAGCATAGCGTATATACAGCGTCTTTACAAGATGCCATTCATATTGGAGGCAGATCAGAGTTAAGAGGACTGCTGCTACTCACCAAATACCTTATAAGCTGACTCCAGGCAATTAATCACTCGATCATATTGATCAAGCGGTTTTTCGCTGATATAGCGTTCTAAAAATACAGGACATATGTCCTATATGTTGCTATTGGCGACAAATGCCTCTTATATTAATCGCTTCATAACTATACTGTTAAAACTCATTTAAAGGGACGCAGTTATGATCGTGGCACGCGACTATTTAGAGAGTTTTCGGTATAAAAAACCGGGTAATAGGATGATAACCATGACCAGTAAAAAATGGGTGGGTGCTTTCATTGTTGCATTTTTGCTACTGAGTACAGCAACGTTTGCTAAAAGTGAGTTATGGGCGCCACTGTTGCCAGCAGTGGTCAATTCAGCATTTGAGCGTTACCCGGATCGCGCCTTGCCCACTGCAATAAACCATCAAGGTCAAGCTATTCGTCAACAGGCATCTAGCTTGTTGGCAAATAACCCCTCGCTTGCGTTTAGGCATGAAAATGATGACTTGACGGATAACTTCGGATTCCGGGATTGGGCAGGCAGTGTACAACTACCGCTCTGGCTGCCCGGACAGCGTTCGCGGCGTCTTGATGTGGCCGATGCGACGGATCAAGAGGCCGCGTCACTGACTCGGTTCTACAAATGGCGTGTCAGCGGTGAGGTTAGGGAACTACTCTGGTCATACAAAATCGCTGACGCTGAAGTCATCCTGGCTCGGGCCGCCGTAGATAGCGCGAGGGCACTTGAAACGGATATAGACAAGCGCGTACAGGCGGGTGAGTTGGCAGTAACCGATCACATACTGGCACGTAAAGAAACTTTGGTTCGGGAAATTACGCTGAGCACAGCGACCGCGAATCTTGATGAGCTTCGCCAGCAGTATCGCATGTTGACTGGCTTAAGCGAAGTGCCAAAAGACATCCTTGAAAAGAGTGTTGAGGACACTAGTCTGCCCAATCAGCATCCAACACTGCTTGCTGCACGCTATCGTACGGATCGTGCGCAAGCAGAAAGTAATCAAGCGCGCCATGAAAAGCGCGCCAATCCAATACTCGCCTTAGGCGCTAGAAATGAACGTGCTGAAAGCGGACAACCCTTCGACACCATTTTAACTCTGGAATTGAATCTGCCACTGGGTTTGCGGAGCCAATCAGCGCCCAAAATAGCGGATGCCGAAAGGCAGTTGGCGGAGCAACAGATTAGCCATGCGAGTTTACGACGCGAACTTGAAAAACAGCTAGTCACTGCTATTAGTGAAAAACAGCGTACCGCGCGGACGCTTAAACTGGCACAGCAGCAACAGCAACTTGCAACAGAGGGACTGCGTCTGACGCAACGTGCTTTTGATCTTGGCGAAAGCGATTTATTCACCTTGCTGCAAGCGCGCACACAGGCGCTAACATCCGAACGAGCTTTACAGATGCGGCAACTCGAACAGGGACGCGCCGTTGCACGTCATAACCAGGCACTTGGAGTCATACCGGAATGAAAATGTTTTTCTCAATGTTATTGTTAATCACCGCGCTACCCGCTGTCGCGGCTGAGGTGATCCCTTTTACCGATCAGCAGCGCCAGTCTATGCATATCGAAACAGCGTTAATGCAAGCAGCCAGTACCCACACCAGTGCTAACCTGCCCGGTAAAGTGGCTGTACCCAATGCACAACTGCATATTGTTACTGCGACACAGCAAGGCTTGATTGAAACTTTGTTGGCTGCAGAAGGCGAAGTGGTTAAAAAAGGACAGGCGTTGGCTAAGATTAAAAGTCCGGCACTATTGGCATTGCAAAGTGAATACCTGGAGGCGTACACGCGATATCGGTTAGCAAAGAGTAATTATGAGCGTGATCAGCAATTGCAAAAAGAAGGCATTATCGCCGAACGCCGCTTGCTGGAAGCAAGGGCACGCTACCAGGAATTGTTAACTACCGTGTCACGGGTAAAACAGATGCTGGAGCTGTCTGGCATGGATGCACAATCTTTGGCAGCACTAAAATCCAATCGTAAACTTGACAGTTCTCTCGTTGTGACAGCACCCTTTGACGGCGTACTGCTTGAGCAATTGGCGACTGCCGGCAACCGCGTGGAAGCTGCCGACCCATTATACAAAATCGCCAGTTTGAAACCGCTGTGGCTGGAAGTTCATGTGCCTCTTGAGAAACTGGCAAATATAGAGTTAGGTCAGACCGTTGTTGTCCCTTCTGTCGATGTGTCCGGCTCGGTTGTTACTATTGGAAAAATGGTTCACGGTGTTGATCAGGGAGTGCTGGTTCGCGTAGAGATTAATGAGGGTACGGAAAAGTTGCGGCCCGGCCAATTTTTGCAAGTGCAGCTTACCATCGCATCAGAGCAAAATAACTATCGAGTACCGCGCAGCGCGGTAATCCATTCTGAGGGCAGTAGTTATATTTTCTCGGCGCAAGCGGACGGATTTTTACCTGTGGCGATCACAGTGACGGGTGAAGAAACCAATGCGCTAATTATCAAAACTGAACTCCCGGCTCAGACTCAAATTGCTGTCGCTGGCACATCTGCACTTAAGGCAGCCTGGCTGGGAGGCGAATAATGCTGGGACGCATAATTCAATTTGCGCTGACTCAGCGAATGTTAATGTTGCTCGCTATCGCGCTGATTGTCGGCAGTGGCTGGTATGCTTTTATGCATACCCCGATTGATGCCTTTCCTGATGTCTCTACCACCCAGGTAAAAATCATCGTTAAAGCGCCGG
>CAYUVE010000201.1:0-3744 GCA_964447985.1 uncultured Thiotrichales bacterium | reverse complement strand
ATTACTGTTGACGACACCATGCGCTCTGTTGATGAGCATATCTATGCGGTAGGTGAATGCGCAGAACACAACGGCCAGCTTTATGGTTTGGTCGGTCCTGGTTTTGAGCAAGCGGGCGTTGCTGTGCATCATATGTTTGGTGGTAAAGCGAATTACACAGGTTCTATTGCGGCATCGAGGTTAAAAGTGCTGGGTCAGCATGTGTTTAGTATGGGTAAAGTAGGGGATGCCTTTGCTGATCCTGGTTACCAATTCCATAGTTATCACGATGAGGAAAACAATACTTACCGTAAGATTGCATTGTTTCGAGGCACCTTAAGAGGTGTGATTGCTTATGGAGAATGGCCACAACTAAGCCGTACGCAGGAGGCCGTAGCAAAAACACGGCGATTATTTCCTTGGCATATTCGACGCTTTGTTAAGACAGGTGATATTTGGCCGCAGCAAGAAGCAACTAGTGTCGTTGAGTGGCCGGCTGAGGCTACGGTGTGTAATTGTACGGGTGTTACACGCGGTACACTGGGTGACGCGATAGCGCTAGGTTGCGCCAATGTTGAAACACTATGCCAGCGTACTGGTGCCTCAACTGTCTGTGGTTCTTGTAAGCCACTTGTCATTGAACTCGTGCAGCATTCGGGGGCAGCAAATGATAGCGCTATATCAGCACCTGCTAGTACAGATAAACGTTTGTCTATTGTCGCTATTATCGCCTTAGTGTTGGCTTTGATATTTGTACTGTTGCCCCCAATTCCTTATTCCTCGTCAGTTCAGTCTGGCTTTCGCTTAGACACGGTATGGCTAGACGGTTTTTGGAAACAGTTTACCGGCTATAGCTTATTGGCTGTTTCAGTAATCGGTTTATTGTTATCGGCGCGTAAACGCTTGGCCTGGATGAAAAAACTGGGTGAGTACGTCAGTTGGCGTTTTATTCATACCGTATTAGGTGCATTGCTAGTCGCTACGCTTTATTTGCATACGGGTATGCGTCTTGGTGAGCAGCTTAATTTTGCTTTGATGTCGGTATTTATTCTAATACTCATCAGTGGTGCCTTAATGGGCGCAATAATCGCTAATGAAACTAAATTCGATATTGCCATGGCGCAAAAACTAAGGAAATGGACGTTTTGGGGGCATGTAGGGTTGTTCTGGCCTTTGCCCGCATTACTCGGTTTTCACATTCTTGCCGCGTATTACTACTAGTGTTGTATCACCATGATTAAACGATCAAACAGGGTTTATTGGGCAGCAGCTGTATCAGTTACATTATTGATATCGTCATTTCTTGCTTATTCGCTATTAGCGGGTGATAAATCAGAATTTCTATTGGGTGAGACCACACACGGACATTTTCAAATTGAACTGGCTTGCGAGAGTTGTCATAGCGATGCATTTAGTGGTGAAAAAGCCATGCAAAAAGCCTGTGAGTCATGTCATGCCGCTGAGCTAAAACGTGCTGATGATTCTCACCCTAAGAAAAAATTCTTAGACCCGCGTAATGCTGACCGTTTAGAGCAATTAGATGCCTTGCAGTGTAAAACCTGTCACCGAGAGCATAAGCCAGGTATTACCGGTGACATGGGTGTGACTTTACCGATTGATTATTGCTTCCGCTGTCATGAAGATATTGCGGAAGATCGTGAGTCACATGCAGGTCTAAAGTTTGATACTTGTGCAAGTTCTGGTTGTCATAATTATCATGACAATAAGGCCTTATATGAAGATTTTCTTGTTAAACACGGTGTTGGCGAATTAACCAAGTCTCATCCTGTTGTGCTTGAGCGAGATTATGCAGAGTTATTTCGCCAGTTATCTAAGCAGCCAGTAAAAGCGCTGTCCGCTGGTGAACATGATGCACCACAAAACTTGGTAGAGGCTAAAGCTATTGAAGAATGGCAAGCGTCTGGTCACGCTGATGCCGGTGTTAACTGTAGCGCTTGTCATTACCTAAAAGACGAAGACACTAATCAAAAGCAGTGGTTGAGAAAGCCTGATCACACTGCTTGTGAGTCTTGCCATTCACCTGAGCTAGAAGGTTTTACCCAGGGTCGCCACGGTATGCGTTTGGCGCAGGAAATGTCGCCGATGAAAGTGTCTATGGCAAAAATAGCCATGAAAGAAAAAGCGCATAACAAAGAACTGAATTGTCAGTCATGTCACGGCGGTCACAGCTACGAAACCAAAAAAGCGGCTGTCGATGCCTGCATGTCATGCCACGATGATGAGCATACCAAGAATTTCAAGGACTCACCGCATTACGATCAGTGGGTAAAAGCCCAACATGGCGATATCGATGAGAGTCAAGGCGTGTCATGCGCAACCTGTCATCTGCCACGAATGGAAGGCGAGTTCAAGGGCGAGACGGTAACGCGAGTTCAACACAATCAAAATGACAATCTGCGTCCGAATGAAAAAATGATTCGCAGTGTTTGTATGAATTGTCATGGCTTGGGTTTTTCTATCGATTCACTCGCTGATCAGGCGTTAATCAAAAGCAATTTTATTGGGCAACCCAAGGTTCATATCTCGAGTATTGAATGGGCCCTTAAGCGGGATAAAGAGAAAAAGGAGAAAGATAGGCTCAAGAGAGAGCTAGGTTTATCGGAGGATGAGTAGCTGGCAGCGCGGTCAGTGATTTGGAAAGCAGTTGTTTTGTTTATGTTATAGACAGAGGAGAGAGAAATGAGAAACTCACTATCTAAATCAGTAAAAGTTGGAAGTTTAGTATTGGCCGCTATCGCAATGTCTGCGTGTGGTGGTAAAGAAGAGGCAGTAAGCACAGGCGTAACGCCGCAGCAGTTAACTGACAATATGTTTGCAGTGATGAAGGCAGACCGTACCACTTACACCAAGCTAATTATTCAGCGCTTGGCTAAGAAAGAAAAAGTGATCAAAGCCAGTGAGCATTGGGAAGACGAAAAGGCATTGGTGTTGCCAGCACAGATGTTTCGTCATGCTTCCGAAATAATTGCTGAGCAAGATCTCGGTTTTACCTATAGTTTGCAATCGATTTGGCCTATCAATAAGCAAAACGCACCTAAAACTGATATGGAAAAACAAGGTTTAGAGTATCTAAATGAAAATCCGGGTCAAAACTTCTATGGTGAAGAGACGTTGGGTGGTACCACGTATTTCACAGCGGTTTATCCTGATGTGGCAGTAGCCGATGCTTGTGTCAGTTGTCATAACGACCATAAAGACACGCCTAAAACCGATTTTAAAATTGGTGACACCATGGGCGGTGTAGTTATTCGTGTGGCGATGAATTAATTGGGAGAAGATAATGACACCTGAACAAGTAACCATGGTGCAAGACAGTTTTGCCAAGGTAAAACCGATCGCAGATGATGCGGCTAAAATGTTTTATGCCAAGCTGTTTGAGCTTGATGCTGATTTAAAAACTTTATTTAATGGTGATATGGAAGAGCAAGGTAGAAAGCTGATGGGCATGATCAATACCGTGGTCAATGGTTTAAGTAATCTTGAAAGCATCGTACCGGCAGTGCAAAACTTAGGTAAACGCCACGCCGGTTATGGAGTGGAAGATTCGCATTATGATACTGTCGCCGCTGCTCTGCTCGACACTTTAGGCAAAGGGTTGGGTGATGAATTTACCGAGGAAGTAAAGGGTGCCTGGGTTAGTGCTTATACAATTTTGGCGGACACCATGAAGGCAGCAGCGAATGAGGAAGAAACGTCGGCTACGGCGTAGGGTCAAATCTAAGTATCTATAAGTCAATGCATCGT
>CAYUVE010000200.1:0-3750 GCA_964447985.1 uncultured Thiotrichales bacterium | reverse complement strand
CCCGTCATGTCATGATGAGTCATGGTGGCGAATTGCAGATCGAGAGCGAATTGGGTCGCGGTAGTCGTTTTGGTTGTTACTTTCCTTTGAAAAGAGTGCGCCAATTGGGCAAGCGGCTTGCCGCCGACGTTGCAGTGTAAGTTAACACTTCTCATTTCCCAGCTTTGCTTTATTTCTAAGTTCCATTGCGGCTCTTCTATGACTAGGTGCCGTGCAAAACACGCAGATTCTTTCGGTAAACGTTTGGTTTGTCATTGTATTGACATGATATCGGCGCAAACTACCTGTTCCCCATAAGTAGGCCTGCGCACAAAAATAGGGCAATTTACGGCTGGCTAATCCGAAAAAATGTTCATAAAAGCGGATTTTAGCTAATTTTTGCAATATTCATGTAATAAATATGACGTTTTTAATAATTTTGTCACATTTGTGAAGCATTCTCTGCGCCATCAAGAAGCTTTGATCGAAAACGTAGCATTTTGCAAACAATTGGATTCATTTTTTGGAGACATTCATGAAAAAAATTATGTTGGCGCCTGTCGCCGTCGCGGTTGCTTTTGCAGTCAATTCGCCTGTTTATTCCAAGGTCAATGTTTATGAAGATGGCGAGCGTAAAGTATCGATTGGCGGTCGAGCACATTTGCAATATCAACAGCGTGATCCAGATGTTGGTGAATCTACCGACGACCTTGGTTTTCGTCGCCTTCGCGTTGAGCTCGATGCCGATTTTTCTAAGAAATGGGGCACCCAAATTGAATGGGAGTTTGGTGAAGGTGATGAGTTAGACATCAATAGCGGCGAAAGTAACGGTGAATTGATCGATGGTTACATCGAATATCGCTTAGATAATGGCGGCAAAATCCGTTACGGGCATACGCGAGTTGTTCAGTTTGGGCGTTCTGATTTGACTTCTTCTAATGTTCATCAACAAGTGGAACGGACACTAGCGGGTAGTACTAATTCGGGTAACCCTGCTCGTCAAACGGGTGTGGGCTATTATAGTAAACGTGCTAAAGATACGACTTTCGTCTGGGATCTTGGGGTAGCGTTTGCTGAGATTGATCCTGCGAATAATCAGATTGACTTTGATTCAGAAGTGACATCAGACCCAACAAATAGTGAAGGGATTTTGTTTGGTGGTCGTCTGCAATATTTTCCGCAAGGTTATTTTAAGCCTGCGCATGATAACTTCAGTCGTAAATCGCAATGGGGTTTTGCTTTAGCAGCATTTAACTGGAGTAATGACGGTGATCAAGAAGGATTAGATCCTAGTGCTCCCGATCTGGATAATGTTACCGGTATGGAATTAAGCGGTGCCTACCGAGGCTATGGTTTTTCCATCGATGCTCAGTACAATAGCTTTTCGGGTGAAGCGGTTGACGGCGACCTAGGGAAAATTGGTGGCGCGACTATTTTTGAGGCCAATGGTGATGTTGACCTAGATGTTTACGCCATCGATGCAGGTTATCAAATCATCCCTGAGAAATTACAGTTAGCCTTAGCTTATGCGGTTCAGGATGCTGAGCCCTATCAGGACGATTTCACACAGACATCACTCGGTGCGACCTATTATGTGTCCCGTCATAACGTCAAGTTCCAAGCAACTTATCGTATGGAAGAGAATGTGGACGGTGTCACTGATAACGACAGAGATTTCTTTTTCATCCAAGCACAATTTTTATACTAAATGAATCTAGCCAAAATGACTGTCATAACTTTGTCATATTTATGATGTTTGCTTAGTGACAGAAAAGTGAGTTCTTTTGGGTAAAATTTGAAAAGACAGGAATACTATGATGAATAAAACTGTAACTATGGCTATTACCTTAGCGGTGTCGGTGATAGCAAATGCTCATGCGGCATCACGTGAGCATATCGAGGTGGTGGGTTCTTCTACGGTCTATCCTTTTGCCACGGTTGTAGCAGAAACCTTTGGTAAAAATACCGAGTTTAAGACCCCGAAGATTGAATCTACGGGTTCAGGTGGTGGGCTTAAGTTGTTCTGTCAGGGCGTGGGTTTAGAGCATCCAGACGTGACTAATGCATCACGTCGTATTAAGCAGTCAGAAATCGACAAATGTGCGGCAAATGGCGTTAAAGACATTATCGAAGTCAAAGTCGGTTATGATGGTATTGCCTTTGCTAATTCTAAAAAGGCTGATGTGATTTCTATCTCTCGTAAGGAAATTTTCCTGGCGCTAGCGAAAGAAGTACCCAATCCGGATGGTTCAGAAGCCTTGATTGAAAATCCATATAAAAACTGGAATGAGGTCAATCCAGAATTACCAGCGACTAAAATCGAAGTGTTAGGTCCTCCGCCAACATCCGGTACACGTGATGCCTTTGTCGAGTTAGCGATGGAAGGGGGCTGTAAAAAATTCGACTGGATAAAAGCCATTAAGAAACAAGACAAAAAGCAGTACAAGGCAATTTGTCATAGCATTCGTGAAGATGGTGCCTATGTTGAAGCAGGTGAGAACGATAACTTGATCGTACAAAAACTCGAAGCCAACCCCAATGCCTTTGGTATTTTCGGTTATAGCTTCCTTGACCAAAACTCTGACAAGGTTCAGGGCGCTATGGTTGAAGGTGTAGAACCAGAGTTTGATTCGATCGCTGACGGTGACTATCCGATCTCACGTTCGCTTTACTTCTATGTCAAAAAAGCGCATATCGGCGTTATCCCGGGTTTGCAAGAATATGCGGCTGAGTTTATGAGCAACAAAGCCTCGGGTGACGAGGGTTATTTGTCAGACCGTGGCCTTATCCCTATGCCTAGTGACGAGCATAAGAAATTCAAAACTGATGTGGCTGAGCAAAACACTCTGCCTGCAAAGATCTAGTACCAAGGGCTCAGATTGTCACGAAAACTACCTAAGTTTACGGTAGAATAGCGGCCGAACTAGGGTACCCTAGTTCGGCCGATTCTTTCTGGGGAACCTATGCAGCCAACCACCTTATTGCTACTATTGATAGTGATGACCTTTGTCGCCTATCAACTCGGTATGCGTCGATCCTTATCTGTGGTCGGTGGCAAGGCGCATCAGCTGCATTCTTTGCCCTTATATCATGGTTCCTTTGTTGCGCTGGCGGCGTTTATTCCTGCCTTTTTGGTGTTTGCACTATGGCAACTTCTGCAAGACACCGTAGTAACGAATATGGTCTTAGCGGGCTTGGCGCCAGAGACAAAAAACCTGGGGCAGGTGCAACTTAATCTTTTTATCAGTAACGTGAGAAATCTTGCTGAAGGTGGCATCGTTGCGGGTGATGTTAGCCCAGCATTACAACAGGCTGCCGATCGATATATTGCTTTGTCGCATAAGAGCCAGCTGTTGTTAACCGTTATAACGCTATTGCTTTCAATCAGCGCCTTGTTCTTTGCCTGGCGCACATTAAATAAAGATACTCGGACAAGAAACTGGGTGGAAAATGCGGTCATGGTGTTCTTGGTGATATGTTCGAGTATTGCCATACTGACTACCATTGGTATCGTGTTATCCGTGTTGTTTGAATCAATACGGTTTTTTGGCAAAGTGCCTTTTACGGAATTTATGTTTGGTTTGACATGGAGTCCGCAAACGGCTTTGCGTGCTGACCAGGTGGGTTCATCGGGTAGTTTTGGTGCCATTCCTCTATTTGTCGGTACGCTTTTGATCTCGTTTATTGCCATGTTGGTAGCAACACCGATTGGCTTAATGTCAGCAATATATTTGTCAGAGTACGCGTCGCCTAGGGTTCGAGATATCGTCA
>CAYUVE010000199.1:0-3757 GCA_964447985.1 uncultured Thiotrichales bacterium | reverse complement strand
GGGATTTAGGAATCCCAGTTGAGATACGGCCAGATGATCGTTTTTTGTGCTCGCAATATTTCCAAAAAATTTGGTAGCAAGAAGTGTATTAATTGCTGTTGCTTCTACCGCTGTGGTGCTATTTATATTTTTTCCGTTACATACTGTGGACGGTAAAGGGCCAGGAGTCGCAGGCTTAAATATCGGGTCTTTGATGCCACTTTATGTTCTTATTGCCAACTTGGTTTACGGCTTTGCTGCGAGTTGGGTGTATAAATATACAGAGAAATAGAAAGTAGTGATGTTGTTACGCGGTTGTTTAGCGAAGTGCCTCTGTAGCTGTTTTATCCTTGTTACAAACTGAAACATAGCGTTACGCTGTTGAAAAGCTATTGTGCAATTGCTGCGATAGTCTGTAACCGTCAATTCATACAGGAGAACGGTTAATGAATATCAAGAAGATCACAGTAGTTTCAGTTGTTAGTGTTGCCCTGCTTGGTGCTGGCAGCGCTGTTGTATTTGCAAAAGGTGGGTGGCATAAGGATGGCGATTGTCACCAGTCATATTTAAGCAAAAAAATTGGCAAAAAGCTTGACCTTAATGAGGAACAGTTTACTCAACTTGATAACTTGATGATGGAGTTTCGTGATTTTCGTCAAGTGATGTTTGATGACAAAAAGCAAGCCCGCAGTGAAATTACAGCGCTGCTCAATGCATCAGAATTCGATCGTGACCAAGCCTTGGCTTTGATGGTTGAGACAGCACAAGATAAAGCAAACCTTGTTGCACAAGAAGCGCCTCAGCTCGTGGAGGTTATGGCAAATTTTTCTGACAGTCTGGATGCGGAGCAACGTGAGGAACTAGCCGAACTCGTTGAAAAACGATTAGGACATCGTTGGCATCACAAACATCATGATGGTCGCGAAAGTTAATTTAGTTAACAACGAATTTGGCTAATGAAGCCTGTAGCGCTAAGCTACAGGCTTTGCTATTTAACGGCTAGGGTTTCCATGCATAAAGTATTGTTGATTGATGATGATGAGGCCTTGGCTGCGCCACTGACTGAATACTTGTCACGTTTTGACTTTGATATTGTCAGCGCAAATCATCCTAGAGATGGGCTTAACTATCTGGCTGAGAATATTATAGAAGCGGTAATTCTGGATGTGATGTTGCCTGATATGGATGGTTTTGAAGTCTGTCGAGAGATTCGCAAAACAAGCTCTGTTCCTATCATTATGCTGACGGCAAGAGGCGATGTCATGGATCGTGTCGTTGGTCTTGAAATTGGTGCTGATGATTATCTGCCAAAACCTTTCGAGCCTAGAGAATTGGCTGCCAGATTACAAAACATCATGAAACGGCAGCGAGATGAGCCAGGTAACAACGATAGCGTGTTACGTTTTGAAGGACTCGAAATTGATATACAAAGACGCAATGTTGTCCTGCAGGGTGAAGAGCTTAAGTTGACGGGTAATGAATATGAGTTATTACTGATGTTTGCAAAAGAACCCGGTAAGAAATTTCATCGTGATGAAATTCTCAATCAGCTTCGTGGTATTGATGTGGATATTCTAACAAGAGCGGTAGATATATTAGTCAGCCGCTTACGTAGTAAGTTAAAGCCACTTGATTACATAGAAACTATTCGGGGAGTAGGATATACCTTTAACGGTGTTCGACTATGAATATTGAAGTCAACAAGGCTAGAAACGGCTTTTGGGCGGAGTTAACGCGTTCCCTAAGTTTTCGTTTGCTTATTTTGTTTGCGCTATTTACCGTTGCTATATTACTAGCAATCAAATTTGCTGTGAGTTTTGCACTAGATAGTCAGTTTAAGGAAAATATTCGACCACACGTTACCCAGTATCTCACCTTTATTCGGCAAGATATTGGTGACCCACCGTCTATAGAAAGAGCAAATCGTTTAACGGAAAACTTGCCGATAGATATTGCTATTGTTTTTGATGAAAATCAGTGGTCTAGTTTAGAAGAACCGATAGATTTCGAAGCGCTAAAATTTCACCGTCATAAACGGCGTCATGGTTTGTCCGTGGAAATGACACGCCACGACAATCGCTTCATTCTAAAAACTGTGGGTCAAGGTCATCAGTTATATTTAATCATGCCAGAGCGGCCAAAGTTTAGCGAGAGCCTGACAGCGATATCGTTAACTGTGGGCCTTATTATATTGCTGATATATTTGTGTTATCGCATTATTCGTTGGTTGTTTAGTCCTGTGGCTGATATTCAAGCGGGTGTAGCCAATTACAGTCGCGGTGATTTTGACCATAAGATTCCTCTGCGACGTCATGATGATTTGGGCGTCTTGGTAGAGCGTATTAATACCATGGGTAGTGATATCAAAAATATGCTTGATGCAAAAAGGCAATTGATGTTGGGTGTTAGCCATGAGCTGCGTTCTCCTGTAACTCGAGCTAAGGTTAATGTCGCCTTGCTGCCGGAATCAGCATATAAAAATGCGATAGATGGCGATTTATCAGAAATGGAGGCGATGATTAATGAGTTATTGGAAAGCGAACGTTTAAATACTTCTCATCGATCACTTGATTTGGTCTCAATGGATTTGCTCTTATTGGTTAGAGGGGTAATTGAAGAGGGCTTTGCAGAAGAACAAATATTAGTTGAGAGTGACCTTGATGCAGCTACTCTTATGCTTGACGTTAAGCGTATAAAGCTATTGTTACGTAACTTAATTTCTAATGCTTTGCGTTATTCTCAAGATAGCGATCATCCGCCAAAAATTCGGTTATACAAAAACTTAGATGCGCTCATACTGAGCGTTGTTGATTTTGGTAAAGGTATTTCTGCTGAACATATTGAACATCTCACGGAGCCTTTTTATCGAACTGATAGCGCTAGAGCGAGGCATACCGGTGGTTACGGCTTGGGTTTATATCTATGCCGGCTTATTGCTGAGGCTCACGGTGGTAAGCTGAAAATTGAAAGCCAAGAAGCTATTGGTACCACTGTAAGCGTGCAATTCTTGCCAGGAACTAGCTTCCTTCCAAATTGAAACGAAAGCGCCTTGTCAAGGTCGAATTAGGTGAAATTTAGTGGGATAATAACGGCAATTTGTAATGTGTATCGGAGAGTTTTAATGAAAACGGTGGTTTCAATTGTAGGCGTGCTAGGTTTGATTACGAGTGTAGCCTATGCGCATCACGTCAGTGATCATGTTGTTGATGATATAGAGTTAACGAAAGGTCATGCAAGATTAATTGTGTCACGCAGTGGTCCGAGTATTGAGATTGAGCTTTATACGCCCACCATTAATGTTTTGAGTTTCGATGCAGAGCCAGAAAACGAAGCCCAGCGGGTAGAGCTAGATCAAGCATTAGCTTGGTTAGGTGATGCGAATAAAGTATTTTCTCTATCAGATGATGCCTCATGTGCGCCAGTGGTTACAGAGCTGAATTCTTCTATTATCGATGGTTCAGGAATTCCGGATAACAGCAAATTTCATGAATTTGATGGTTATTATATTTTTGAGTGCAAAAACGCTGAGAAGCTGGATCAAATAAAAGTAGAGTTATTTGACGCTTATCCTGCTCACAAAGAAGTATTTACTAAAGTTCAAGGTCAGGGAAAAACGAAACGAGGTAAGTTATTGCCGGCTAGCACAGTTTTGAAACTGAGTTAGTTAAGTTCTACGTTACTCGCCTGTTGGCGAGTAACGTATTAGCATTATCGTTCGCTTAAGAAGCGGTTATTTTTTAATTCCTTCGACACCAAATTTAAGCTCTAAAATATCGCC
>CAYUVE010000198.1:0-3794 GCA_964447985.1 uncultured Thiotrichales bacterium | reverse complement strand
CGGGGTTAGTAACATACCCACGACAAAGGCACCGACAAATACATAAGGCCTTTTTTCACGCAAACTCTCTGCGGTTGTCATTCCCATTTTAATGATGAGAATAGTGGCAATCGGCACCTCAAAAGCAATACCGAAAGCAAAAAACATTTTGATTGCAAAATTAAGATAGGAATTGATATCCGGCATTACCGATACACCTTCGGGTGCAATGCTCTGCAAAAAGCCAAATACCAATGGGAATACGACAAAATAGGAAAAAGCCATTCCTAAATAAAATAAAATCGTGCTAGAAAAAACCAGCGGAAAGGCTAATTTCTTTTCATGCTGGTACAAGCCTGGCGCAATAAACGCCCAAGCGTGATAAAGTAGTATGGGTATACCTATAAATATGGAGAGAAAAAGGACAGTTTTTAATGGCACCAAAAACGGATCAATCACCCCGATCGAAATCATCGGTTCTCGCCCGCTTGCTGATGTCCCGTCTACCTCTGCGCCAGCAGACTCACCATCTTTATTTACCGCTTCAAGTTCTACCTCATCACCGACGATTGTCTGCAATAAGGGCTGGGCTAAATAGCCGTAGATATCATCAGCAAAAGGAAACAAACATAGGAAAATGACGAGAATCGAAGCTACCGCCTTAATCAGGCGATCGCGAACCTCTTTCAAATGTTCTAGAAAAGGGGCTTCTGGATCTGGTGGGAAATTCTCGGTAGACATAAGACCTTAGGCTCGACCTAATGCACGCGCAGCGCGCCTAGTTTGATGAGGATGATTTACTGCTATCCGATGTCACGGCATCACGTACATCGGCATCAATCGGAATCGACTCCTTCACCTGGTTGACCGTTTCGTGCAGTTCAGCAAGCTCTTTCTGATCCTCAGCAAGCTTCTTCAGTTCTTCAGCCTTATCAACCTCGCTCTTGATCTCTTCTTTCACCGTCGCGGCGATACGCCTGGCCTTACCCACCCACTGTCCAACATTACGAATGAGGCCAGCAAATTTTTCTGGGCCGACAACGATCAGCGCAATACCTGCTGCGAGCAGAATTTCCCAAGAACTAATATCAAACATGGCTCTAAGCCTTGTCCTTATCTCCGGTTACTTCGCGTTGTGCCACTTCACCTTCAATAACGTCATCGGAGTCTGATTTTTCTTCTAACTTAGCTTTATCATCTTCACCCGCTTCGCCGTCTTTCATCGCACTCTTGAAACCTTTTACGGCACTACCTAAATCACCGCCAACGTTACGTAAACGCTTTGCCCCGAATAACAGCAGCACAATCAAAAGAATGATCAATAACTGCCAAACACTGATACCCATGGTCTCTCTCCAACAGCCTAATTATTTACCATCGCCATTTTTACGCGATGCCTTTTCTTCAATACCAGAAACGCCAAAACGTCTCGCCAACTCTTCGCTAACTTCCGACACTGCTATCCCTTTGTGCGCCAGCAAAACTAGGCTGTGAAACCAGAGATCTGCCATTTCGTAGACCACTTGTTCACGCGTCTCGCTTTGACTAGCAATGACGACCTCTACCGCTTCTTCGCCCAATTTCTTCAATATTTTGCCCTCACCCTCATTGTAGAGGCGGGCAACATAGGAAGAATCGGGGTCAGCGTTTTTACGGCTTTCCAGCACTTCTTCGAGCTGTGTCAGGACATCATTCATCGTGACCGGCCACGTTAATCGCTTTTATGCTGGTTTTCAACCAAAGTTTGCATCAAAAACCGCCCTATTCGTGACCCGTATTGGCAAGATTGGGGCTTAAATCCGGACTTCAATACCTGCGGCCGCCATAAACTGCTTGGCCTCGATCACGCTGTGCTCACCATAATGGAAAATACTGGCTGCCAACACTGCATCGGCGTGCCCCTGCTCGACACCGTCAACCAAGTGCTGAAGCTGCCCCACCCCGCCTGAAGCAATCACTGGAATACCGACTGAATCGCTGACTGCCCGCGTCAGATCTAGGTCAAAACCGTCTTTGGTACCGTCACGATCCATACTGGTCAGTAGGATTTCGCCAGCGCCATATTCTTCCATGCGCTGCACCCATTCGATGACATCAATGCCCGTCTCACGGCGCCCGCCATGGGTAAATATCTGCCAAACTGGCTCTTCATTATCAGCACTGACACGGCGCGCATCAGACGCGACAACAATACATTGCGCGCCATATTTATCGGCGGCGCGACGCACTAAGTCTGGGCCGTTAATCGCTGCGGTGTTAATTCCCACTTTATCAGCGCCGGCCTTGAGCATACGGCCCACATCCTCAACCGCACGTATACCACCACCAACAGTTAAGGGAATAAATATCTCACTGGCGACTTGCTCCACCACATGAACAATAGTTTCGCGACCCTCATGACTGGCAGTTATATCGAGGAACACTAACTCATCGGCGCCCTGGGCATCATAGCGGCGTGCGACTTCGACGGGATCACCTGCATCACGAATATCAACAAACTGCACGCCTTTGACGACACGACCGTTATCAACATCCAGACAGGGAATAATACGTTTGGCTAAAGCCATAACAGATTCTTACAACAAATTATTACTAATTAGCAGCGAGTTTATCAGCGACTTTTTGTGCCTCGGCCAAATCTAAACTGCCTTCGTAAAGCGCGCGGCCACTGATTGCGCCGATAATGCCTTCATCGGCGACTTCACATAAGGCTCGCACATCGTCAATATTGGTAATACCACCTGAAGCGATCACCGGAATAGTAATTGACTGCGCCAGCTTAACCGTGGCTTCAACATTCACACCGTCCATCATGCCATCGCGGCTAATATCGGTATAAACGATAGCTTCAACCCCATCGCGCTCAAAGTGCTGAGCCATATCGATCACATCGTGGTGCGACAACTTCGACCAACCGTCAATCGCGACTTTGCCGTCTTTGGCGTCAAGCCCCACAATAATATGGCCTGGAAACTCCGCGCAAATGTCTGAGACGAAGTGAGGTGCAGTAACCGCTGTAGTACCAATAATGACAAAACTAACGCCACTGTCGAGATAGGCTTGGATAGTATCATCATCACGAATACCACCACCAACTTGTACCGGCACATCAGGAATGGCATCAACAATTTCATGAATAACACCAGCATTCACTGGCCTACCCTGAACAGCACCATCAAGATCGACCAGGTGTATGCGCCTGGCACCGGCTTCTACCCAACGTTGCGCCATGGCAACCGGATCATCAGAGAAAACGGTTTCGTCTTCCATATTACCTTGGCGCAAGCGCACACACTTACCACCCTTTAAATCAATCGCTGGTATTAGCAGCATAATATCTTCCTCACCACTGTTAAGCCTTAGCGTAAAACCTACGCCTTATTCACCATTCCATTGCATAAAATTATCAAGCATTCTCAGTCCTAAGGCCTGACTTTTTTCAGGATGGAACTGTACTGCAAAAATATTCGGCGCACTGACCGCGGCACAAAACTCGCCTCCGTACTCGCAGACACCGGCAACATGATTATTATCTTTGGCGTCCACATAATAACTGTGGACAAAATAAAACCGACTGCCTGGTGCAACGCCATACCACATGGGATGATCTTCGGTTTGTTGCAACATACTCCAACCCATATGCGGCACTTTTAAGCGCTGCTTGGTCTTCTTATCGGCACGATTCTGGCCAAAATAACATACATTTCCAGGCAATATACCTAAGCCTTCGCAGCCCTCATTCTCTTCACTAAAATCAAACAAGGCCTGCATGCCGAGACAAACACCCAAAAAGGGTTTCTCTGTTACTAACTGTT
>CAYUVE010000197.1:0-3885 GCA_964447985.1 uncultured Thiotrichales bacterium | reverse complement strand
CAGCATATTTGGCTGCAACATCTTTCCAAGCTGGGCCAAGAACTTTTCTGTCAATCGCATGACAAGCGAAACAACCACTTGCTTTAGCTAAAGCTTCGTCAGCACTAGCCGTACCAGAAAATGATACAGCAGCGAGCAAGCTCATCCCAAAAATTACACTTTTCTTCATCACACTACTCCTCTTTTTATGTATAGCCCTTCAAAATCGGACTCATCACCAGGCATGGTTGCGGAGAATAATAGGCTTTGATCACTGAATCGATCCTGAACTAGCTGAACGAGACTGAAATTTTCCAAAAAATACTAGTAATATCAAGGATTTCTCGATCTAGACACGCAGACTACGCTACAATACTCGAATAAAATATGCCTAGAAATTGAGCAATAAATAAGCTATGAAGACACTGAATTACCGCGATGCTGGGGTCGATATCGAAGCCGGCAACTCACTGGTTGAACGGATTAAACCACACGCTAAAGCCACCTTAAGACCTGAAGTCTTAACGGGGTTGGGCGGGTTTGGCGCCTTGTTTGAATTGCCAATTGATCGCTACCGCAAACCCGTACTTGTCGCCGGCACCGATGGCGTAGGCACAAAGCTAAAATTGGCAATTGAAACTGGCCGCTATGATGGCGTTGGAATTGACTTAGTCGCCATGTGCGCCAACGATCTCATCGTCCAAGGGGCAGAACCTCTATTTTTTCTTGATTACTACGCCACAGGAAAACTTGATGTCGATGTCGCCAGCGCTGTGGTCGCCGGCATAGCCGAAGGCTGTAAACAATCTGGGGCGGCGCTAATCGGTGGCGAAACGGCTGAAATGCCTGGCATGTACGCGCAAGGCGATTTCGATTTGGCTGGCTTTTGCGTGGGTATTGTCGAACGCGACGACATAATCGACGGATCTCTCTGCAAAGCTGGCGATAAACTCATTGGTATCGCCTCCAGTGGCCCACATTCAAACGGCTATTCCCTAATACGTAAAGTCTTAGAAATTACGGGTCAGTCTCTTGAACAGCCTTTCGGTAACAGCACCTTAGGCGATGCACTCATGGCGCCGACCAAAATCTACGTTCAAACCATTCTAAAACTGTTGCAATCACATAAGATCAAAGCCATTTCGCATATTACAGGTGGCGGCTTGACCGAGAACTTACCACGCGTATTACCAGATGGTGTCAGCGCCGAAATTAAGCTCAACAGCTGGGTACGACCAACAATCTTCGACTGGCTGGCCGAGCAAGGCAATATTAGCCAACAAGATATGTTGCTCACCTTCAACTGCGGCATAGGAATGGTGATCTGTGTAGACCAAGATGATGAACCTGCTGTATTAGCCGAACTAGAAAAACTCGGCGAAAATGCTTGGTCCATTGGTCAACTCATCTCTCGCGAAGCACAGCCAGGCGTCGTTTACGCAGACAACTAATGGTCGAAAAAACAGGTTCCGCGCCGCTGCGAATTGTCGTACTTATTTCTGGCAATGGTAGTAATTTGCAAGCCATTATTGACGCCAGCAAAGACGGATTAAATATCGAAATCTGCGCGGTAATAAGTAACCGGCCCGACGCTTACGGCTTGCAACGTGCTGCCAAAGCTAATATCGCTCAACACATCATTGACCACAAACAATTCAAAGATCGCGAGTCCTTTGATGCAGAACTAAAATCAGCTATAGATCAATATCAGCCGGATCTAGTTGTACTTGCAGGCTTTATGCGTGTCTTAACAGACAGTTTCGTTAAGGCTTATCGTGACCGAATGCTCAATATCCACCCTTCATTGCTCCCCAAATATCGTGGCCTCGACACTCACGCCAAAGCCATCGCCGCTGGCGATGACTATCACGGCGCCAGTGTGCATTTTGTGACAGAAACTTTAGACGGCGGGCCAGTTATCGTTCAGGCTAAAGTCGCTATACTAGATAATGATACGGTGAAAAGCTTGTCGCAGCGCGTACAGCAAGCCGAATATGTCATTTATGTCGAAGCACTCGACTGGCTTTGCCAACAACGTTTGGTTTGCCGCGATAACTGTTTAACGCTTGATGGTAAACCTTTGTTACAACCCGCGCAGATGGAGATTAATTGCATCAATGAAACGCAAATGGCTTAAGTATGCTTTACTCAGCTTATTGCTTTTAGCACTAAGCACCAGTACTTATGCACAAGCAACGTTCGAGCTACCCGTTGGGATGGAATTGGAATATTCATTCCATTACAACGGCGCAAAAATTGGCACCATGCAACGCAGCCTCAGCCAATCTGCAAACCAAGACTATATTTTTGAGTCCCACGTTCAAGCAACCAGCTTACTCGCCAGGCTGTTTTTAAAAGAAATCAAAGAAAAATCTGTATTTTCTTTTGAACAAGGACGCGCCAAACCCCTACGCTATGAATATACCCGTCGTGGCAGTAAAAACCGACAGTATGAAATTGATTTTGATTGGCAAAAAAAACAAGCCAGCGACACTTCACAAGAAACACCGTGGACTTTAGATATTCCAAACGAAACTTCCGACAAACATCTCTACCAGCTCAATGTTATGTTTGATATGCAAAGCCAACCCGACTCATTGCAATATGCCGTAGCAGATAGAGGTCGCTTAAAAACCTATGATATAGAAAATCAAGGTTTGGAAAAAATCAAAACCCCTTTAGGCGAACTGGATGCAATCAAACTGCACAGGCAAGCCGAAAAACGTTCAACGACAATTTGGGTATCACCTGAATACAACTATCTACCCGTTCAAGTTATTCACGATGAGAAAGGTAAAAAGTTTAAGTCGGTGATTAAAAGCATAAAAGGCTTATAGAAAGACCTATTACAAATAGCAGCACCACCAAATACTCGTAAAAAGAATACGTATTCGTCAATGGTTATTCTTTTTTCTAAACCTCTAATAGCTATACTTTTTCACCACACTCAAGAGCCATAAAATTGTTTAAAACAAACCAAGCATAAGATGGTTTGATGGCGTACACTCACCTACTCTCAACCAGGGTAGAAGTTAATGAAAGTTGCCGTAATCTATAACCGCGAGTCTCAGAAAGTAATTAATTTATTCGGTCAACCGAATAGGGAAAAATACGGGCTTGCCGCCATTAATCGGATTGTTAATGCCTTGAAAAAAGGCGGACATCAAGTTAAAGCTTTTGAAGGTGATAAAGATCTCATCGATGGCTTAGAAGAGTTTATGCCACGCACCCTGGTTGGGGAGCGTCCCGGTATGGCTTTTAATCTTTCGTACGGCATTCAAGGTCAAGCACGTTACACCCATGTACCCGGCATTTTAGAAATGGTTGGCGTACCTTACGTCGGCTCAGGGCCGCTTGCACATTCATTAGCGCTCGACAAAGTTGTGGCTAAAATGTTGTTTGTGCAAAACGATGTACCTACTCCGGCGTTTGTGGTGTTGGATGCGCCGGGTTTCGAATCACCTGATATGGCATTTCCTCTAATCGTAAAACCTAAAAATGAGTCGGTTTCCTTCGGCATTAAGATCGTGAATAACGAAGATGAACTGAGAGAAGCTGCCGATATCATTTTTAAAGAATTTGATCAGCCTGTACTAGTTGAACAATTTATCGATGGTCGTGAAATCAATGTCGGACTATTGGGAAATGGCTCTCTTGTCGAGTCTTTTCATCCTGCTGAATTACTATTTGGCAACGATGGGCCAAACATCTATACCGAGGATGATAAAAAGCGTTTATCAGGTCGTGAGATCGGTGTGGCATGTCCAGCAAAGTTGGATGCACACGTCTCAGAAGCAGCAAAACACATCGCACTAAAGGCTTTTAATGTGCTTGGGTGTTATGACTGCGCTCGTGTTGATATGCGTATGGATAGCGAAGGCAACCTCTACGTCCTAGAAGTAAATA
>CAYUVE010000196.1:0-3895 GCA_964447985.1 uncultured Thiotrichales bacterium | reverse complement strand
CACTCCGTGAATTTGAGCAACTTACTTTTTATCAAATCCTAAATGCACCACGGGTATATATTTAATGAATAATGACACAAGCGCCATCGGGCCTTCTGTGGAGCAGACGATACGATCATACCCGCCTTGGTAAAAAATTCGGGCAATCTCCATCAAATCAGGGATGCGAATCACCTGCTCACCGTAACCAGGCACATTAAACGAAGCTAATGGGCGGATAACATGAAGATGCGATTCAGGCTCTGCATCTTCATGACAAATCAGAAAATCAACGGCAATATCAGACTCTTGTATCTCGCGTAATTTAGCTGATAACGAATTGGATACGCCGTTTTTATCTTTTAGTGTATCCGTGAGATAAAGTACTCGCCTAGGATGCTCATTTTTTCCGTGATCTCTGGCAAACTTATTGAGAAATTCACGATTTTTATACAATACTCGTGCGCTAGCAAGGGTCGATCCCGCAAGAATTAAACAGATCATTAACGGAAAATAGAGCTCATCAACAACCTTCTCTAATCCGATATCAGCCATATTTTTTTGCTTAGCATTTCCAGCAATCAGTGCACGAATCTGCGCGGGCACTTCAAACCTTCTTGTCAGTTCTTCTGTAGATAGATCACTAAAATTAGTGTCTCCAGCAAGAGGTTTAAGCTTGTTGACGCGTTTTATAATTAAATTATTAAGATGTGTGTATAACTCTGAAATTGAGGTATTAACCGTTTCAATATATTCTTCAGTTGACTTATTTTTACTCAGAGCAATTTTTTCAAGGTAAGCGATGAAAATTTATAATCTTTCGGTGTTTTCCACTTAAGTAATTTATTGGGTTTTTTACCGGCTAGCGCATCATGAACAAAGCCAAAGAATTTTTGCGTATTTTTATGCTTTTTCATTTCCAACATAATGTTGGCGATAGCAAAGCATCCTAGCTTGTCAGATATCTCTCCACGATGCAGCATCATACGCAGCAAACCCGGGTCTTCCATATTGGTAGCGATCTGCGCGAAGTAGTCGAGCAAAGCGATGGTCAATTTTTGGTTTTCACCCACTTGACCGAACGGCGCAATGCGACCTTCACGTAACGCTTCTAGAGCAAGTTCCGATGCCTTTTCAGTTTTAAGTCGTTCCTTTAAATTTGGCACCCAAAGATAAGAACCACAACCTCCTGCAAACATACCCATATGATCGTCGGAGCCACCAGTTAATATTTTAGGCTTGTAAGGATCGACACCAAACTCAGCTGGATCTAGATCATGCTTAGCCGCGCATGCATTGATCTTTTCTGGAGTCAGGCTATTTACCCAGTTTAAAGTTAAGACTGATTGCCATAAATCCCGCTGACCATTTAATACTTCGAACCGCTGAAACATTACCACCATTTTTTCAAACAATTCAAAATCGATATGCTCATTTCTGGTATAGAAATACAGCGGATGGGGCAAGATTACGGGGATATTATTTGCAGTGATATAACGTAGAAACTCATAGATATTGTATCTTTTCTTATTCAGTATTTTTTCTTGCTCACGGCTAAAGCCATAAGTCAGCACATGAACATAAAGCTCATACTCGGGAAAAAGACAGGTGAACTCGGCACCGACTAAAACATCTTCACCCTTATCAATCAAACTCCAACAAGAGCGAGCGTTATTGTGGTTGGTGATAGTAATTACATTACAACCATTTTTACGTAAATTCTTAGCGAGCTTTTTCGTCTTTAGCCATGTTTCGGGTAAACCCAAAATTCTCCCCCATAGTTCGTCTGGCACATCACTATTGTGATCATGGCAATGGAAATCGATTTTCAGACACTCACTACGATCGTATTTATTTGCTTCTTTTAATAAATACTGGTTGAATTCATTTTTTATTGAGTGACGAAACTCACTAATATCTTGATCGTAAGGGGAATTGATCACAGCTGCTTTGCCCGCTCGATATTAGCGTTGACGACAATAGGTTCGGGAGTTTTGATTAATGGCTTAAGTAATGGAAATTTAGCCACTAACATGTCATTCAACATTTGACGCTTAATAGACTTATTGCTCAAGTGTTCGGACTGCCACCACCAACCGTCTGCTTGCATTTTTTCTGCAGCTGAGATCAACCGTTGTGAAACCGCATTAAAATCATCGTCGGTGTAATTTAGGCTCATGATGAAACGGCCACTACCTATCCAGCTGATTTCCAAGCCCTCGGCTTGAAGATAAAACTGAAACATCCAATTAAATCGGCTTGGTAAGGTATAAATCACCGATAGCACAGAGTGCATATTGGCGATCTTAACAGGCAACTCCCGTTCCTGAAGCCGGCTATTTAACGACTCAACACGTCGATCCCAAACTCCATTTGCTATAGCGTAAGTCTCTTGGTAATAATCTTCTTCAATACGATGTAAAAATTCATTCATCGTCGCCATGACATAGGGATGAGAATTAAAAGTACCACGAGCAAAGGAGATATTAGCCGGCTTATCATCGATAAAACGTTTCATCAAAGCGTGTTTACCAGCGACCACACCGACCGGTAGACCTCCGCCTAAGGTCTTACCGTAAGTCACCATATCAGCCTGAATACCGAAATATTTTTGTGCACCGCGGTAAGCAAGGCGAAAACCGGTAAAGACTTCGTCAAAAATTAATACGATGCCACGCTGTGTGCAGATATCTCTTATTTGCTTTAACCAATAAGTGTAAGCTTCGCGGTCAAAAGCCGTACTGCGATCACTGGCGACGAGTTTGGCATCACCCGCCGCGTCGGAATTTGGATGAAACGCCTGCATAGGATTAATCAATACACAGGCAATATCTTTACGTGTTTCTAGCACCTTAAGCGTCGTCTCGCTTAAATCGCTTAGCGTATAGACATCATTGACCTTTCTGGTATTCCCTACACCTGGTTGTACACCATCCCACCAACCATGGTAAGCACCACATAGCCTGACCAAATGACTACGCTTAGTGTGATAACGCGCAAGCCGTACCGCCTGCATCACGGCTTCCGTTCCGGACATATGAAACGAAACTTCATCTAAGCCTGAGATTTTTTTAATTTTCTCAACGTTATCTTTAATCAATTGATGATAAGGCCCTAATACTGGCCCAAGCTGAGAGACCTTTTCTAATCCGGCTTGTAAGCATTCTTTATAGAAGTCATAGCCAAACACATTGACTCCATAAGAACCCGCAAGATCATAAGACCAATTGCTATCAACATCTTTGATCTGCACTCCTTGAGTTTCTTCAACAATAGAGCCTAAGCGTAGCTCCTTAGGCACAGCATTACGAAACGGGAAAGGAATACGGTAAGCAGCGGTAAACTGTACATCTGAAATGCTTTCTTCGATAGATGAAGAAAACTCTATGCTCGTTGATGTTTTTTCTCTTGTCAGCAGCCTGAGTTTATCTAACCCATGTTGTCTTTGCTTAGCAATCGTTTTAGGCGCACCGTCGCAAGCAAACATTTCATCATAGTCGTACTCAAAAAATGGTACCTGCGCCGCAATACGGCGTGACCATTTTGAGTGACCTCTTAATGAGGGATGCTTCGCTCTAGAAAGACGGAGTCGGACAAAGACTTTTCGGGAAATAAAAAGAAGAAAGACTATAGCGACAGTATAGATAAGAAGGGCTTCGTTCACACGGAACCTTTACATAGCAACATCATTGCTGCGCAAGGCTACGTAAACATTATTAAATTATTAAGGCAAAATTATGTCAGAATAATGACATTTAGATTAGGTTTATACAGGAACAACTCTAGTGGCTGACTCATCAGCCACTAGAGTTATTTGAATAGAAGTTTTAACTAGACAGTTAAATAGTTTCAGCTTCGGCACGATTAGCCAATGTATGGCGCATTAAGCCAACAAGCCGGTCACCCGTCCAAGGGT
>CAYUVE010000195.1:0-3930 GCA_964447985.1 uncultured Thiotrichales bacterium | reverse complement strand
CCGACGTAAAATATTTCAATTTCCAGAATATGTTTCTCAATAACCCGATACCGCATGCGGTAGCGATAATTAAGACGTATTCGATATTCTCCTTGACTATTAATTGTAGCCTGGATAGAGCCTTAGCGAAATCCAGGGGTTATTAAAACCTTTTGCCATGCTTATAGCGTGTGCGACCGTGGGAGATTCTTTACGGTGTCTAAGCTCGCAATAAAATATCTTTGACTCTCGGAGTTCGCTACACTGTCACTTAATCATTTTATATTTGGCTTTACTTGATAAAGGGAGAAATATGAATATTGTCGCTTTTGCTGCCAGCAGCAGCACGAAATCTATCAATAAAAAGCTCGTTACCTACGCTACGGGTTTGCTTGAAAATGTCTCGGTAGAGATTCTAGATTTAAATGACTACGAATTACCATTGTTTAGCCAAGATCGAGAAGAAGAACTTGGCCAGCCACGGCTCGCTAAAGATTTCCTCACAAAGCTTAACGAAGCGGATGCATTGATCATCTCTTTTGCAGAGCATAATGGTTCATACAGTGCTGCCTATAAAAACCTATTTGACTGGTGCTCGCGCATTCAGCAAAAAGTCTATCAAGATAAGTCAGTAGTATTGTTCGCTACTTCGCCAGGTAAAGGTGGTGCCTCAAATGTGCTCGCACAAGCCACTAATTCCATGCCATTCTTCGGCGCTGAAGTGAAAGGCACGTTTTCTCTTCCCAGCTTTTACGATAATTTTGATGTGGAGAGTAATAAAATTAAAAGCGCTGAATTGGGTGCTGCATTATTAGAAGTTGTTTCGAAGATTCGTTCGTAATCACCTTGTCATTCCTGCGAAAGCAGGAATCTAGGAAACAAAGAAAAAACCATTTCGCCGTGTCCACCCTTCGACAAGCTCAGGGTGATAGGAGTATTTGATTACCCGCGCATTTGAGACCACTCCCTAATCGCCTAGCGTTCGCCCCGAGACTGTCGAGGGGAGAGGACAGACCTTTGTAATATTGACTTGCCTAATAAAGCTCTAAAGGACTTATATAGTCATGAAGCGGAATTTAGGTTTGCTAAGCATATTCTTAAATAACTTATTTCGTTGCGCCCCGAATAAAATGTGATTTGCGTCTTGTGAGGAAGTGCTCTTGACCAGTGTTTTTATATCGAAAGGTAATGTTTTTGGATATATGTAATTGTAGATTCTTTTTGGTTGGATTTAAGTTAGGTATCTCTCAACGAGTTCGGTGAATTTGTCAGAATAATAGTAGGGCGTGGTCTGTTCTGAAAACTCTGTTTTTCTATTTTCTCCATATTTTTCACCTAGCTTGGAAAGAGATTTATATTCCTTGAGTTCTCCTGAAGATTGACTGATACGCTTTCGTGTCTCCAATATTCCAGCGCTTACGAGAATTTTGTTTGCTTTGACAGCGGACATCCTAACTCCTGCATTTTTCAGAGATTTAGTGATCGTGTGTAGTTCTCGATAAGTCTGATTTTTTTTATGAGATTTAAAAATTTCTTTATATTTCGCAATTTTCTCTTTTGTGAAATACTGCGACTTTAATTCTTCAAATTTATCGTCATACCAGTAGGGTGTTCCGTGACCAAATTCATCGTCATCGTTTCGTCCATATTTTCTTCCTTTTGGGGTAAAGTATCTCTGTAGTTTGTTGCTTCCTAATCTAGGTTTTTCCTCAAGTATTCCTTCATAAAGAAGTATTTTAAACAATATACCAGCTGATATACCAAGCCTATAGTCTGCCAGGGTAGACATTGCTCTATCTTCATCATAACTTTCCAGCATGTTATTGGTGATAGAATCAATCTCTGGTGGCTCGAATTCTATACAGGAAAATGATGCACGTTCGTGGGCGTACCAGTCTGCTGCTTCATAGCTATTTGACAATAGTGACCTCAACGCTACACCTAACTCAGATTGTCGGAAGTGATTTTCTAAAGATTGAAGGTTTATATGATTGTCTAAATAAATAGTTAAACATAAACCATACTCTAACCTATCAATATAAATATTATTTAATCTAACATTTGGGGTTTTCTCACGGAGAAATTGTTGTATACAGCTGGCTACGATTTTTATCAGCGGGTTATCATCGCCTTCGATACTTTCGATGCAAACAGTATGGTAACGACTATGCCCTGATAGAATCCGGTACAGTTCCGATGCGTCATTAACAGACCAAGTTCCATCAGATTGGTCAGTCGCGCCATAAATCCAGAAATCATCAGTGTTAGCTAAGCCAGCTTTAATGAGGAGTTTGCAAATTTCCAATTCTTGTTTTTGAGTTAAATAAGTAGGCTTATTATTTATATATTGTGAACAGACTAAGGCATAGCAAATATATTTGTCGCTATGATCAAATTTTGTCTCTATATCAGAAGCTGATTGTATAAGCTTGGAAATGTCATCTAGTCGAATATTGATGGGTTCCGTTGTAGGTGGAGTTATCGGTATAATCTTTAGCACTTCCATGCATGTATCGAAGAAGGTTTGCATTTCATCGAAGTAGTGATGTAGCTCTTGATCCATGGCTAGGCAAAGCGTGCCATAATGTTCGCATTCTTCCTTTATGGGGAATCCACAGTTTCCCCAAATCTCGAAAACTTCATGTGAAAATTGATGACCATCCTGGTCAATAGTGCTATTTTTATTAGATTGATGATCTCTTTGAAACGCTAAAAATGCATCTTTATCACTTATATTTTTGAGCTTTTTGAAGTAATTAAAAGCTGCATCTAAGTCTTGTTTTTCTAGATAGTAGATTATTTTCATTGGTTTTAGGGGTTGTATTAGTTTGTAGTTATCTTTGTATAGAATTGCTATCGGCAATATGTTAGCTGCTGTTAGTAGGTTTTCGCTTAAAGCGAGAAGTCGTAAAGCTGTGCTCGTTGATTTTCTGCGACTTTATCAGTTGCCGAGATGATTGTTTTAAACGCGGGAGAAGGTGGCGTGTGTTTGAGCCCAGTGGAGCTGGGCGAGTTTAGCCACTGCCGTGTTTCAAACAATCATTGAGGGAACCCGTAGGCCAGCTGATTAGGAGCAGAGTTTTTGCCTACTTTTTACATAAAAAGTAGGTCGCGCAAGCGCCGTAGGCGCGGCGAAAAATGGATACCTGCTTTCGCAGGTATGACGAGTATTAGTTTTTCTTGGATTTTTCTTTAGCGCTGCCTTTTGATTTTTCACCCTTAACCACCGGCGGTGGCGTCAACTGCCCCTCCGACACCACATCAAACCAACTAAGATGTTGTTGCCATATTTCTTTTTTTACGCGATCGGGTTTTTTAATATCCATTCAAGCTAACCTGTATTCCTCATTCCCGCCGCGATGGCATTAATTGTGCGTAGCAATGGTTTTAATAATTCTTTTGCCTCATCACTGTCTTCTTCCATGTCTCGGAAGCGTTCGATCAGTGTAATCTGGATGTGGTTTAGAGGGTCTAGATATGGGTTTCTCCGCGCTAGTGATAAGGCCAGAGATGGGTTATCGCCGATCAACGAATCTAGTTCAGCGATTTCAAGTATGCCTGTTTTAGCGTGTTGATATTCTTTATCAATGATGGCAAAAATAGATTTGGCTGTGTCTTGATCATGAGCGAGTTTGGAATATTCCTGCGCGATGATCATATTAGCTTTAAACAAAGCCATTTGAATATTACTGAGTAGTGCGCGAAAGAAGGGCCATTCTTTATACATATCGCGTAGTTTTTCGATACGTGCTGGATCATGTTGGTGCCAATCGGCGAGTGCTTTGCCAACGCCGTACCAAGCCGGCAGGGTATGACGCGACTGTGCCCAACCAAATACCCAGGGTATGGCACGTATTGAGCTTTTAGAGCGCGATGATTTTTTACGATGACTGGGGCGTGAGCCAATATTCATCATGCCGATTTCGGTGACCGGGGTCGACTCGTAGAAGT
>CAYUVE010000194.1:0-3933 GCA_964447985.1 uncultured Thiotrichales bacterium | reverse complement strand
TTTGCCTTAGATAAAATTAAGCTCAGTCAGGCTGAGCTGACACCTTCCCATGGCAGTTATTACCAGTTCGCTGTTGATGTCGATAATCTTTCTGATAATGAGCAATTAGCTGCTATCGAAGTGCAAATAGAATTGCTCGATTGTGTGGATGGAGCAACCGGAGATGACTGTGTGGTGACTGAGAGCAGCGCAAAGCATATCAAACTGCGATTATTGGCTGCTGATAGCAAGCGGGTCGAGGCTTATATTCCTTTCTCAGAGATGGCCATTGAGCGTGATGCTCAGCAATGGCGCTATAACTTGGTTCGTGGCATTAGCCGTTAAGATCCGCTCGTCGAAAATCGATGGCTAGGCTGTAGGCTGAGAGTGCCCTAGTGGCGATCAGCCTGATTATTTACGCTCTTTTCCTCCTAATATTGGCTTAAAGTTGCTGGCCAAACCGCCGTTAAAGGTGTTGGGAGTATCGTGTCCTAAGGCAGTAACCGCACTAGGCAGGAGAGGTCGATGTCAAAGTTAATGAAAGCAGTTGATGAGCGTACTAGGCTAGCCGGGGCTAACCGTCTAGAAGTATTGCTTTTCAGTCTGGGTAAAGATAAACACACAGACCGTTCAGAGGTCTATGGAATCAACGTATTTAAGGTGCGCGAAGTGATGCGTGTGCCTGATATTACTCACGCACCGGATGTGCCTGATGCGGTTGAAGGGATGGTCAGCCTACGTGGTAGCATGATCCCCGTCATCAATCTGGCTAAATTCTGTGATATTGAGCCAGAAACCCCACCTGAGATTCTAATTATTACTGAGTACAATAAATTTACTCAGGCAGTATTAGTGCACTCAGTAGAAAGCATTTTGCGTTTAGAGTGGACACAGGTCAAAGTGCCACCTCCGATGATGGCTAACCGTATGGGTGGTTTGATTACTGCGGTAACCGAGCTATCTGACGAGCGTATCGTCATGATCTTAGACGTAGAAAAAGTATTGGCTGATACAGGCGACTTTGGTAACGACCCATCACTCTACGATGGTATTGAGAAAATTGATACCGAAGCTACAGTATTGTTTGCCGATGACTCGGCGGTTGCCCGTAAGCAAATCGAAACCTGTTTTGATAAGGTGGGAATCAAGCATATCAGCGCGAAGAACGGTAAAGAGGCTTGGCAGCAGCTGGATGAGTTAGCTAAGCGTGCCAAACGTAACGATAAGCATGTCTTAGATTATATTGCTGCAGTTTTGACTGACGTCGAAATGCCAGAGATGGACGGCTATGTCTTAACTAAGAAGGTTAAAAACGATCCGCGTTTTGAAGGATTGCCTGTAGTCATGCATTCATCCTTGTCTGCAGAAGCGAATAAATCGATAGGTCATGCAGTGGGTGCTGATCACTATGTGCCGAAGTTTGATCCAACCGAGTTAACAACGGTATTTAGACCGTTGATTGAAAAATGGGAAGAAGATCAAGAAGCCAAAGCTGAGCAAGATAGCAGCGCGGCTTGATAAGGTCTGAAACAACCGCCAAACCTAAGTATAGGTTTGGCGGTTGTTTTGTTCGAGGAAAATAACTCCACTTATAATTTAGTATCGTGTACTACAGATTTAACCAAAATAACTTACAACAACATATGCCTTCAGGCGCCATAATATGGAACGTTCAGCGCTATTAGACACCGAAGAATATGCTCCTGCTGCAGGAGAGACAGATCGAGATTCAAATGATCTTCGTACCAGTCAGCCCGATCACTATGCGGGACATTTGGCTGATACTAATAAAACTCAAGATGTTATTTCCACAGAAGATATTTTCAATCATCGTGGGCAGCTATTAATACGCAAACATGCCAATATCAATCACGAGTGTGCGCAACGTCTGTTACAGCATCGTTTACATAAACCACTAGAAGAACAAGTTCAGGTCAAAGACGCTTTAAACAAAGAAGCATTTTTTACCGAGTATTCTCATTTTCTAGAATCATATCGTGATATTTTTGCGACGCAGCGACATCTACGTTTTACGAAAGACTTAGAACGTTTAATTGCCGATATGCGTTTACCCCCTGTCGTCGCGCAAAAATTGACAGTGATGAAACTACGCTTGCCTGATCAATTCCAAAAAGCCTTGTTTAGCTCTTGGTTGGCAGCTTTAATAGCGCGAGAAATGTCTCTAGATAAGAACGATGTTTATGCTGCTTTTATCGCTGGCCTTACCCATGACATCGGTTTTTTGCATATCTCTCCCGATATTTTAAATAAAAAGGGTGAGACTTCAGTTAATGATTGGCGCGCGATTCAAAGTCACGTAGTTATCGGTCGCATGGTGCTAACCGGTTACTCCGAAATTCCTGACTCTGTACCACAGGCAGTGTTAGAGCATCATGAGCGTTGTGATGGTACAGGCTATCCAGCAGCTAAGGAGGAAGGTGCATTGTCTGAGCTTGGCCAAGTGGTAGCGATGGCTGATGCCATTCAGGCTTTGCGTATGGGGATGTTTCCGAAAACCGCACGTAATCTGCGTGATGTCTTACCTTTTTTACGTCTTAATTCGAATACCCATTTTTATGATACTTACCGTGCAACCGTGGACATACTGCGTAAGTCTGGTCTCGAGCCAACGCCTGTTGCGCACCCGCAAGGTAATTCGCATTATGTTCCACAGCTAGTGCATCGGATTGCGAGTCTAAAACACGTCGTCGAAGTCATGAAGAATATTGTTGCCGCTCTCAGTAAGATCGAAAGTGGTCCCAAGGGGCGAGTATCGTTAAGAAGCTTTAAACAAGTATTAAATAGTATTAATACGTCAGGCATGGCTCGCGACGAGCTACTTGGCTGGATAGAGCTCATTGATGACAGTATTGAGGATACCGTGTTACTGGAGATTAATGAGATTGAGTTAATGCAGAATGAGCTGGTTTGGCAGATTTCTAGCGTTCAGCGCAGTTTTAACTCATTTCTCGAGCGTGAATGCAATGCTGATAGCCAATCCCAGTCTGCCTTGCGTAAGTATAATGATGAACTACGTGAATCCTTACAGAAGTTAAAACAATTCTAAGTTTTCTTTCTAAGCCCCGTTTTACCAATTCTTAGCCGTACGAAATGCCCATGTTTTGCGGCTAAATTGCATGTCGGCCCTAAATCAGCGATCATATCGACCAGAATTTCGAGTTTTAATAATATTTGTCATAAATTCAGGAGAGAGCGTCATGAAAATTACGACTTTGGCTTGTTCTGTTATCGTCGCGCTGGCGTTGACCGCATGTAGCGATAGTGAGCATGAAGTCAATAAAAACCGTCCCATAAGTAATGTGCCTTCGACGCCGTCTCCAGCGATGGAATCGATGGCAGGTGCTGAAGACGCTGTAGAAGAAGTTACCGAAGCTGTTACAGAAACGGTTGATGCAACAGAAGAAACCATGGAAAAAGCAGAAGAAGTGGTGGCTGAGACAGAAAGTGCAGATGTCATGGAAAAAGCAGAAGAGATGCTGAAAGAGGAAGGCCTTATGGATAAGGCGGAAGAGATGGTGGCAGACGCTGATAGCGAAGGTTTGATGGAAAAAGCTGAGGAAATGGTTGCCGATGCTGATAGTGGCGACTTAATGGAAAAAGCCGAAGAAATGGTGGCTGACGCAGATAGCAATGGCCTCATGGACAAGGCAGAAGAAATGGTTGCCGATGCAGGTGGTTCCGACCTAGCGGAACAAGCGGGTAGCTTGCTTGGTGGTGCCGATGTGGAAGAAGCTATTGAGGAAGTGGCTGACGCGACAGCAGGTGGCGCAAGCTTAGCTACAGTGAGTATGGAAGACGGTACTGCTTTGGCGAAGAAAAGTGGTTGTTTTGCTTGTCACGCAATTGACAGAAAAATCCTTGGTCCAGCTTGGCAAGATGTTTCGGCCCGCTATGCTGATGATCAGGCTGCAGGCAAAGCCCATCTATTAAACA
>CAYUVE010000193.1:0-3971 GCA_964447985.1 uncultured Thiotrichales bacterium | reverse complement strand
GGTTGTGCTCTACCAACTGAGCTATTCCCGCAGATCTTGCTTGGTGAGGGCTGATAATTGTAGTCCGAAGCAAGATTTTGTCAAGCAGATCATTAGCTTATGCGTTGCTTCTAATTGATTTGCGGTATATTTGCAACACTTTTTCTTGTTTTTGCTAAATTGTACCTTGAGCAAGCGTAAGAGAAGGTTTAGACGTATGGCTTATCTAACTTAAATGTTGTTTTTCTGTCAGTTGTGGTTTTCACCTAAAATTCAGATGTTCAAGACAGCAAGTTATATTTATCGGTATTACTTAAAGTCAAATATTTATCCCGTTATATATTTGTTATAAAAAAATTAAAATTTCGTCATTTATTGTGCTTGCGATTTCATATTTTTTAGTCCAATAATGAAAAAAAATTTTATAGTTGTCGAATTTCTAAGGGAGAAGATCATGGGGATCCAAAGGATTGTTTTATTCGTTGCTTTTATAATTTTGGCTGCATGTGGTGGTGGCGGTACTGCACCTCAGCAAGGCCAGCAAGATCAAGGCCAGCAAGATCAAGGCCAGCAAGATCAAGGTGACTCAGCAAGCGAATCTCCGCAGGTTGTGATGTTGAGCAACTTGGTTGTTTCTAACGGGCTTGATCAAGTCTTTCAGCCGTCACAACTGTCATATAGTTCACCAGATGTTGAGTTTCTTGATGATTGTATTTCCGTAATACCTACGGCAATGCAGGTTGGTTCGACGATTTCCGTTAATGGCCAAGTTGTTATATCAGGTCAATCACAAGAAATTAGGCTTTCTCCCGGTAGTAATTCTATACAGGTTGTCGTAACGCTAAATGGAGAAAGCAGTACATACACAATTGATATTGAACGTGAGCCTGTTACTACCTTTGCTCAACGCGCTTATATCAAAGCTTCAAATACTGACTCTGGCGATAATGATATCGCCAGTGGTCAAGATGGGTTTGATGAGTTCGGGTCAAGCGTTTCGCTAAGCGGTAATACGTTGGCTGTAGGAGCCAGGCTTGAGGATGGCCGTGCTACAGCTGTAAACGGTGATGAGGCAGATCAAGATGTATCTACATCAGCAGCAGGAGCTGTTTATGTGTTTGAGCGTGATGCGGGTGGCAGCTGGGTTCAACAAGCCTATTTAAAGGCGTCGAATAATGATGGTAACGATGAGTTTGGTTTTAGTGTTGCATTAGAGGGTGATACCTTGGTCGTAGGTGCGCCATCAGAAGATAGTGATGGAGTAGGAATCAACCCAATTATTGGCAGTAATAGTGGCGCGGGTAATTCTGGTGCAGTGTATGTTTTTACTCGGAATGGTGGAGTTTGGAGTGAACAAGCTCACATAAAGGCGTCAAACGCAGATAGTGATGATCGGTTTGGTGAAGGTGTTGCCATTAGTAGTGACACCATCGTGGTGTCTGCTCGTATGGAAGATAGTGCGGCAACGGGGGTTAATGGAGATCAGGGAGGTGATGATAATATCCTTTCCGGTGCGCAAAACTCTGGAGCAGCCTATGTTTTTGTGCGTAGTGGTAATCAATGGACTCAACAGGCTTACCTAAAAGCTTCTAACACTGACGCGCTTGACTCTTTTGGTAGCACGGTTGCTATTAGTGGTGACACCGTTGCGGTTGGAGCTCATAGCGAAGATAGCGCAGCGCGAGGGATCAATGGTGATGAAAGCAACAACGATGCTCCATTTTCCGGTGCTGTATACGTTTTCGTTAGAAATGGTAATCAGTGGTCGCAGCAGGCGTACATCAAAGCGTCTAATGCTGAAGTAGCTGATCTCTTTGGCGGTGAGATACCCGATAATAGTTTGAGCACTAGTATCGCGCTTGATGGAGATACCTTGGTCGTCAGTGCTGTTGCAGAGGACAGTAATGCAACGGGTATAAATGGTGATAAATCTGACAATAGCTTTTCTGGCAGGGATTCTGGAGCAGTTTACGTATTTGTTCGTAATATTGATCAGTGGGCACAGCAAGCTTATATAAAGGCATCAAATACAGGTAGGTTTGATCGTTTCGGGCATAGTGTATCACTCGATGAAGATTTACTGGTTATTAGTGCACGTGTCGAAGATAGTGCTTCAATCGGTGTTAATGGAGATCAGAGTAATGATGATGTCTCTGATTCCGGCGCTATTTATATCTTTACGCGCTGCGATGGCGAATGGTTGCAACAAGCATATTTAAAATCATCTAACCCAGATCAGGATGATTGGTTCGGGCATAGTGTTGCAGTTGAAGATGGAGTTGTAATCTCTAGCGCAAATTTTGAAGATAGCGACGCAAGAGGCATTAACGGCGATCAAAATAATAATTTAATGGTCGGTAATCGAGCCGGTGCAGTTTATATATTCGAGTAGATGATAAAGGGAGAAGAGACTGATGTATTTAGCGTGTCAAGGGAATAAGTTATTAAGTAGTATCGTAATATTATCGCTATCGATAGTGCTGGGCGCGTGTGGTGGTGGAAGTGGTGGCTCTGGTTCTTCACCCGATCAAAACAGTTCTATGGCTGACAATAATAATTCCGAAGTTTCTGACGGCAATACAACTGTTGATGTAGATGATAATTTGCTTGGTCAGGATTTACCTAACACTGGCCAGTTTGATTTAGCCGAATATTTTTTTGAAAATATTTTAGACCGAGTTGGCGCATCAGTCATGTTTCCAGTAAACACGTTTAGGCAAGATACTGGTGAGCGGCTCTTTATGGGTACGGAAAGTACGATTACTCGAGTTGTTGACGAAAACGGAAGTATTCTCGAAACACAAACCATTGCGATAGGTACATTAGAACCGGATACAACCACTCTATTTCGATATAACATTGGTAACGATGCTATTGAAGTTATTAGTTTTGAAGACGAGGTGGCAAATCCACCATTTCTAACTCAAAGGTTTGTTAATGTCGGTGATGTGTTTCAAGACGTTACTGCAACCGTATTTTTTGATGATATGCCGGGTAGTATCAGTGAAGACGAAGGTGGTTTGACAGTTAATACACGGTGTACTGTCGTAGAACAACTTGATGAGTTTAATCTTGCTGAGGCAACTGGCCCATTTAATTTGGCGAGTGGAGTGTTTTCAGATGTTCTGCGTGTAAATTGTCAAATGAGCATTGTTCTCACTGAGGAAGAACTCAACCAAATTCCAGATGATGTTGAATTTAACCCGGTTATTTCTGATGCAGATACTTACTTTGCGAGAGAGGTGGGGGAAATCCTAACGGAAGCATCTGGGCTAGCCGCTTTCCTTTTAGACATCTATCTTATTAGAGAGCGCTAACTTGCGGCAGATCATCACCTATATATACTCAATATGAGGCAAGCGTTTTCGATCTGAATGTGGTTTAATTGCGGGCCATGGCATTACCACTAGAACTCTATATTGGCCTGCGTTATACCCGCGCCAAAAGACGGAATCACTTTATCTCTGCGATATCGTTAGTGTCGATACTCGGCTTGGCTGTCGGCGTGATCGTGTTAATCACGGTGATATCCGTGATGAATGGTTTCCAAAAGGAAATACGCGATACCATATTAGGTGCGACTGCCCATGCGACGATCAGTGGCATAGACGGTCGTCTTTCTGATTGGCAACCCTTAATTGATCAAGCACTTGAATTCGATCACGTCGAAGGGGCGGCGCCGTATGTTCACGGTGAGGGGATGATTAGCTCGGGCGGTAAGGTTAACGGGACTTTGCTGCGGGGGGTCTCACCCAACCACGAGAATGCTGTGTCAGATTTTGGCACCAGCATGTTAGAAGGAAGTTTTGATGATTTAGTGGCAGGGGAGTTTAATGTCATCCTCGGCTACGATTTAGCACGCGCTGTTAATGCCAGAGTTGGTGACAAGATTACCGTCATTACCCCTCAGGCGACGGTCAGTCCTGTTGGGGTTCACCCGCGCTTAAAACGTTTCACTGTCAGTGGGATTTTTCGAATTGGTAATTACCAGT
>CAYUVE010000192.1:0-4043 GCA_964447985.1 uncultured Thiotrichales bacterium | reverse complement strand
CTGCATTTGGTCTCGCATCATGTTTCTTGCCTGATAATTACGCACGCCATCCCAAGGTTCCGTCTTATTTGGTCTATTTTTTAAATCATCAATACTAAATTCCGTCGGTTCGGACTTCATTAACCAGTATTGCATCGTTATTCCTCTTAAATTCAAAAACTATAAGTATGGTTTTCCGAAATACAGCCATCCATTAAGACATCCCAGGGTTCTTTTTTAAATAAAGGATGCTTTTGACACTCAAAAGCGACGCCTAGTAGCCTTGGTTTCAGCCACTTTTTACGACTTGAACGAAAACTAAAGCAACGATCATAAAAACCACCGCCCATACCTAAACGTAAACCGTTTTTATTAAAACCAACTAAAGGCATTAACACTAGATCTAGCTTATTCGCTGCAACTAAGCGTTTATTTTCATAACAGGGCTCATTAATACCAAATCGATTCATTTGTTCTCTTTGATTGATATCAACTGGCGCAAAACGCATCTTCCTAGCACCATTTTTAGGGATAACAGGCAGGTAGCAAGTCTTATGGTTGTTGTATGCATGCAACAATAATGGCCATAGATCTACTTCACCATCAAAAGCAGAATAAAAAGCGATGTGCTTTGCTGTCTTAAACCGATGATCAAGAGCAAGCCTACTTAATAAGGCATCGGTCTTTTCACTACGCGCAATAGTCGTTAATTGCTTTCTTCGAGATCTGAGCTGCTTACGTAATTGGGTGCGTGTAGTCATAAGGTATAAGAAAAATAATCAGAACCTAGTAATTATGAGAAAGGTTCTAGGCACTTTCCACAGTCGCCGTCAGTGGCCACGTTCTTGAACCATGGGTTCAAGTGGGCAGCTAAGCGAGCATATCAGGCTTTCCGTCTAGCGGACGTGCACAACAACACCCGCGAAGCCTCCCGGGTTTATGCTTATAGCTCAAGAGGATTGTTAGCCAATCACGCACGCCGCAGAAAGTGCCCGACTATTTTATGCTTTTTACTCGTTTAGCAACAACTCTAGCCGAATTAATCCGTATATTCAGCTTATCTCTGACCATTCACCATTAAGCTATTAAACACTCTGCGTACGATGTAATTCTTAATAAACGCCACCATGACAATCAGAATAGAGATAAATAAAGCTTCGCGAACGGGAATATGAATTCCAAATAGAGGATAAAACGTATATTGCATTAAGACGGTTAGTAAATACCCTGCTAATATACTAACCAGTGTTTCCAATGCGCTCATGCGCTGACTTTGACCGGACATAACAACCTCGCTCGACATAGAAATAAGAAAAATTGATTTCTATCGAGCTACGCCATCGTCTGTTGGTATCCGGTTTCATAAAGGCTGTGCTACAAACTTTGACTATATTTCCATTTGCCGCGCATCGGTCACGGCTTTTTCAATTTTCTGCTGCAAACCCGCCAACTGTTTCGGTAATATAAAATCGCCGGCATCAATCTCACCATCGTTGGCTAATAGCTCATGAGCAATATTGATAGCAGCCATAATTGCGATACGCTCTAAGCCGATCACCTTACCCGAATCACGAATTTCAGCCATTTTTCGGTTTACACAACGTGCCGCACCGACTAAGGCCTCGCTTTCTTCTTCCGGACAAGAAAAACGATATTCTTTATCGAGAATTTGTACCGCAACGGAAACTCGCTCGCTAGCCATTAAACGGTCTCCATTCTCTTAAGACGACCAATCAATGTCTCTAAACGCTGGGTCACACGACTATTTCGACTCAGTAAGCGATTATTCTCATCGATTAAAGCCGCTTGTTCATGACGTAAGTTGATATTCTCTTTCTTAAGCTGTTCGCAGGTTTCAATTAGCTCGCCAACCCAAAACTCGAAACGGGAGAAATCAACAGCTTTTTGCGGATTAGAATCGCTCATAAGACACCTCCAGATAGTAAAGCCACTATAAATCGGCCTTAAAACCGGGTCAACGCTATTGTATATAGGCTTATGCAGCCATACATAAGCCTAAATCCGATACAATAGTGCGATTGAGCTAGTCGGCAAAGTATGTCTCTTGCTCGCTTCAAACCAAAACTCTGCTTATGCACGAATACGACGACACCCAACGATTACTTAGCGACCTTGATGCAAATATTGATTGTGCCGAAGCACATGGCATTTTATGTGGCATCCTCAGCCTTGATACCAATAGCCTAAGCCATGAATGGCTGGGACTCGAAGATGAAGCACATAAAACCCTTTTCGATAAATTACTCGCCGCTAAAGATAATCCAGATAGCACAGACTCTACCGAAGCCGCGGCACTATCGCAGCTTGCTGCATTACATCGTTTCACGCAGCAACAACTCATCGATACTAACTACGAATTTAGCCCGCTATTACCTACAGACAATGAGTCGATTCGTGCTCGCACTCAAGCCTTATCTCATTGGTGCCAAGGTTTCTTGTTTGGTTTAAGCGTTAGCGGCCTTAAAACTCTTGATGTGTTATCTGAAGCCAGCCGTGAAATTGTCGAAGACTTTAATGCTATCGCACAATTGTCAGAACAATATGAAGAAGGTGAAGACGAAGAAGCCGCTTATATGGAACTGGTTGAATACCTAAGAGTCGGTACCTTTACACTGGTCGATGAACATAGCCAACACCCTAATAACGAAACCCTACATTGATTAACAATATGATGAATGAACACGCCAAACGTCGTAGCCGTCTATTGAAGCAAATGGGCCCAAACAGCATGGCTATATTGCCAACTGCTACGGAAAAAATTCGCAACCGCGATGTGCATTATCCATTTCGCCCAGATAGTGACTTTTTTTATATGACTGGTTTCAGCGAACCAGAAGCTGTGATGGTATTGGTTAAAGAAAAATCCAAATCACGCTTTATTTTGTTTTGCCGCCAACGAGATCGCGACAGAGAAATTTGGGATGGTCATCGTTTTGGGCCTGAAGGCGCAATAGAACATTTTGACGCCGACGAAGCCTACGAAATTGCGCAACTGCATGACAAACTCGGCGAATGGATGAGCGGTGTTGATCAAATTTATTATTCCCTCGGTCATGACCTTGAGTTTGACCAAGTCTTAACCCAGCAAGCAGAATCTTTACGCAGTCAGTCACGCAGCGGCGTTAATGAGCCTTCGCAGTTTATTTCACTGTCACAAATCATTCATCAACTACGCTTAGTTAAATCGGCAAGTGAAATAAAGTTGATGCAACAAGCCGCCAATATTGCCGCCGAAGCCCATATACAAGCGATGCAAGCATGTAAACCCGGCATGAACGAATATGAAATTGATGCCGAGTTAACACATTGCTTTATGAAACACGGTAGTCGTTCACCCGCCTATCCATCCATTGTAGCTGGCGGCAAAAACGCTTGTATATTGCACTATATTGAAAACAATGATGTCCTAAACAACGGTGACTTATTATTAATCGATGCTGGCGCAGAATACGAAAACTATGCCTCTGATATTACACGCACCTTTCCCGTCAACGGCAAGTTCAGTCCAGAACAACGCGCGCTCTATGATCTCGTACTCGAGGCACAACTCGCCGCAATAAAAAAAGTTAAACCTGGCGCCACCTATAATGCTCATCACGACGCCGCCGTACGCGTACTGACTAAAGGTTTAGTTAAACTAGGTCTATTAAAAGGTGACTACAAACAACTTATTAAAGACGGCGCTTATAGAGATTTCTATATGCATCGTACTGGCCATTGGTTAGGTATGGATGTACATGATGTCGGGCCGTATAAACAGGGTCAGCAATGGATAAAACTTCGTCCGGGCATGGTATTAACTGTCGAACCCGGCTTATATATCGCACCTGATTGTAGAAAAGTCGCCAAACGCTGGCGCGGTATTGGTATACGCATCGAAGACGATGTGGTCGTTACACGTACTGGCAATAAAGTTATAAGTGCCTCTGCTCCCAAGCATGCCGATAATATCGAAGCCATTATGCAGGCGGCTTGATGTCGGAAAGCCTTAGTAAAAACTTAGATTACGATATCGTCATTGTCGGCGGTGGATTAGTCGGTGC
>CAYUVE010000191.1:0-4075 GCA_964447985.1 uncultured Thiotrichales bacterium | reverse complement strand
AAACGCTTTGGTTATTACTTTGGTAAAGCTTTGCGTGATTTGTCGGAACAGAAAGAGACCTAAGTTCTATAAGTTCTTATTGACTTTCCATAGTTAAGCGCATGGATAAATCGATAGCGGTAACATGCTTAGTTAATCCACCGATTGAAATATAATCAACGCCTGTTTCGGCGATTTCTCTTACGGTTTCTAAGCTAACGTTGCCAGAAGATTCTAGTTCGACATCATTAGGCTTTTTTTCTACCGCGGTTTTCAGTTGTTCCAATGAGAAATTATCCAGAAGTAAACGTTTAACGCCTGCTTTAATGGCAATATCCATTTCTTCTAATGACTCGACTTCCATTTCTATGGCTAAATCGGGGTGTTGGCTGCTGAGTGTTTGCACGGCTTTTTCTATTGAGCCAGCAGCGATGAGATGATTTTCTTTAATAAGGATGGCGTCGTATAGTCCAAATCGGTGATTGCTGCAGCCGCCAGTTTTTACCGCGTATTTTTGGGCGTTTCTTAAGCCTGGAATAGTTTTACGTGTATCTAGTAATGTGACAGGTAAGTCATGGACTTGATCGGCATATTGTCTAGCAAGTGTTGCGGTGCCAGACAGTGTTTGTAAGAAATTCAGAGCACAACGTTCGGCGGTAATGATGGCACGCGCAGGGCCGGTGATTTCACACAGGGTGTCATCAGCCTCTATTTTATCGCCATCATTTTTTTGCCAACTAATTATGATTTCATTGCTCATCGCGGCAAATACGGCGTCAAACCAGGCTTGGCCACAAAGCACAGCGTTTTCGCGAGATATGACTCTAGCTTTACATTGCTGTGTTTCTGGGATGAGTTCGGCGGTGACGTCACCTGGGCCAACGTCTTCGGTTAGGGCGAGACGAACATCTAGCGCGACGAGTTCGGAAAATTGTTGGTTTTCGAAGGAATTATCGTTAGTGTTAGACATGAAAGCTATGCTGTTTTTAGTCGATATTAGCTCTTGAAGAAGAACGATTACAGCACTATGTTAAACACTATAGAGAAAAAGTTAAATCACTGTTTCTGTCGCTTCCGCTAAGAAACGGCTGTATACCGATAATCATGAGATGGTAAGACGAAGAGATGCGAATGGATAAATTAACCAGTAAATTTCAGGCTGCATTGATTGACGCCCAAAGCTTGGCTGTTGGGCGTGACCATCAATTTATTGAGCCGGCGCATATATTGATTGCCTTGCTTGATCAGCAAGGCGGTACGGCACGTCATTTATTAAGTAGTGCGGGTGTTAATGTTAATCAACTGCGTTCTCAATTAGGCGAAGTGCTTGATCGTTTGCCGAGTGTTCATGGTAATGCTGGCGAGGTGCATTTATCGCCTGATACCGGTCGTTTGTTGAATCTATCCGATAAGTATTCGCAAGAACGTCAGGATGCCTATATTTCCAGCGAGCTTTTTATCTTGGCGCTAGTTGAAGACGAAAATGAAGCCGGTAAGTTATTACGTAATGCTGGCGCTAGCAAAGGTACGGTTGAAAAGGCGATAGAAGATCTACGCGGTGGCGAAGTCGTTAATGACCCAAATGCTGAAGAACACCGACAGGCCTTAGAACGCTATACAGTTGACATGACCGAGCGTGCTGAGCAAGGCAAGCTAGATCCAGTTATTGGTCGTGATGAAGAAATACGCCGTACCATTCAAGTCTTGCAGCGTAGGACTAAAAATAACCCGGTTTTAATTGGTGAGCCAGGTGTGGGTAAAACGGCTATTGTTGAAGGGCTTGCGCAACGTATTATTAATGGTGAAGTGCCGGAAGGTCTTAAAGGTAAGCGATTGCTTTCTTTAGATTTGGGTGCTTTGATTGCTGGTGCTAAATTTCGTGGTGATTTTGAAGAGCGCTTAAAAGCAGTATTGAATGATCTGTCTAAACAGGAAGGTCAGGTCATTCTGTTTATTGATGAAATTCATACCATGGTCGGCGCCGGTAAAGGCGAAGGCGCTATGGACGCCGGTAATATGCTTAAGCCTGCCTTGGCACGTGGTGAATTACATTGTGTTGGCGCAACAACCTTAGACGAGTACCGTGAGAATATTGAAAAAGACGCAGCTTTAGAGCGTCGTTTCCAAAAAGTGTTAGTCGATGAGCCATCTGTTGAAGATACCATCGCTATTCTGCGTGGCTTAAAAGAAAAATATGAAGTGCATCATGGTGTCGATGTGACTGACCCTGCCTTGGTTGCGGCAGCGACTTTGTCACATCGCTATGTGACGGATCGTAATTTGCCGGATAAAGCGATTGACTTAATCGATGAGGCAGCCAGTCGCATTCGTATCGAGATAGATTCCAAGCCTGAAGAAATGGATAGATTGGAACGTCGGATTATTCAGCTAAAAATTGAACATGAAGCGGTAAATAAGGAAACTGATGAAGCGTCTAAAAAACGTTTACAGGCCTTAGGTGATGAGCTTAGAGAATTAGAAAGACAGTTCTCGGATCTTGACGAAGTTTGGCGTGCAGAAAAGGCAGCTTTACAAGGTTCTCAGCAAATCAAAGAAGAGCTTGAACGTGTGCGTTTGGATTTAGAAACCGCGCGCCGTGCGGGTGATTTAGCGCGTATGTCTGAATTACAGTATGGCCGTATTCCCCAGCTTGAAAAACAACTGGATATGGCATCGCAAGCCGAGATGATGGATATGACCTTATTGCGTAATAAGGTCACTGAAGAAGAAATTGCTGAGATTGTTTCAAAGGTCACGGGTATTCCGGTTAGTAAAATGCTTGAAGGCGAGCGCGATAAATTGCTGGCTATGGAAGAGGCTTTGGGCAAACGCGTTATCGGTCAGCAAGAAGCGGTGACAGTGGTCTCCGATGCGATTCGTCGTTCACGCGCGGGGTTATCAGATCCGAAACGGCCAAACGGCTCGTTTATGTTTTTAGGGCCGACGGGTGTTGGTAAAACAGAATTAACTAAAGCCTTGGCAGAGTTTTTGTTTGATAGCGAAGATGCCATGGTGCGCATCGATATGTCCGAGTTTATGGAGAAGCATGCCGTCGCGCGTTTGGTCGGTGCGCCACCGGGTTATATCGGTTATGAAGAAGGCGGTTATTTAACTGAGGCTGTTAGGCGTAAACCTTATAGTGTTGTGTTGCTTGATGAAGTTGAAAAAGCGCATCCTGATGTTTTTAATATTCTCTTACAAGTTTTAGACGATGGTCGCTTAACAGATGGTCAGGGTCGTACGGTCGATTTTCGTAATACGGTAATCATCATGACGTCTAATCTTGGTTCGGAACAGATTCAAGAATTAGCCGGCGAAGAAAACTACGATGCGATGAAGTCTGCGGTAATGGAAGTGGTAGGGCAGCATTTCCGGCCAGAGTTTATTAATCGTATTGATGAGGCCGTGGTATTCCATCCGCTTGGACAGAAGCATATTCGTGCTATTACGGATATTCAATTGCATGGTATGCAGCAAAGACTGCGCGAAAGGGAAATGGAAATTCGTTTTTCAGATGCTTTGTTAGACAAGGTGGGCGAAGCGGGCTTTGATGTTGTGTATGGTGCGCGACCTTTACGTCGAGCAATACAACAAATGGTAGAGAACCCGTTAGCTCAGGAAATTTTGTCTGGCAAATTTGGCCCGGGTGACCGAATCAGCGCCGACTTAGTAGACGGCGCTGTCAGTTTTTCACGTCTCGCGCAGAGAGCTTCGGCCGCTTAATAGTTTACTTGGTCGAGGGGCTCGCGGTGCGGGCGTCGGGGCGTAAATTCTAAGCCTACATGAAAGTTTTCGCCGCGTTCTTCTACCCAACGTACGACAGCGGCGGTGGGTTCATCAGATGGGCTAACACCTTCTAGCCATACGGTATCGTCGAGGTTATGTGGTGCTACGACATCCATACCAACGCCACCATGACTCAGATCTGTTACGGTGCCGCAGTAATGCATGCGATTATGAGCCTTATCTTCGGTGTAATAAATCGTATCCAGCATGGTGTGTTCGCGTGGATATTGGCGATGTTCTGACGACATATTATTGACTCCTTCCTCTACTCCAGTTTGATACTAGCATGGAACGTGCCTGTTCCAGCGTA
>CAYUVE010000190.1:0-4111 GCA_964447985.1 uncultured Thiotrichales bacterium | reverse complement strand
GGAAAAAGTCATTGTTGACGCGCTCGATTCCTATAGAAAGGCCATGTCTGATTACGGTCATGTTGCACCTCCATTCCTCATGATCTGCTAGCCACAATGATACCCGACGAAATTACCTATAAAACACCTCTCGTTCGCTGTATAGCCAGACGGGTAAATACGGGCCCAACAATTTCAAAAAATACAGTAGAACTTATAATTACTGATAATAATATTTGACGATGCTCAGGGAAATAGTTCGATGCGATCAATGCCATACCAATCGCAACACCTGCCTGAGGTAGTAAAGCCATTCCCATCCAGGCTTTAGTCTCCTGGCTAGCATGACTTATCTCGGCGCCAATACGTGCACCAATAATTTTACCGGCGGCGCGACAGACTACATATACCACAGCAACTAAACCCAAATCAGCAAGTAAGCTTATTTCTAGCGATGCACCAGCGAGTATGAAAAATATCACCATAAAAGGCCACTCGATATCTTCGATGGCGTGAAAAGGATAGTCATGGTGTTTGGCAAAATTGGCAATAACTGCGCCCATTACAATTGCTGCTAATAGAAAAGACACTTCTAACCATATGGCGATCCCACCACAGACAAAGACCAGACCCAGTGCCTCAGATAAAATCGGTTCACCTGGCCGCAAACGGCCCGTTAAATACGCGGCAGGAAACCCTAGCAACAGACCCAGCAATATAGCACCACCAATCTCGCGTACTGCTAACCAGATACCGATACTACCCTCTCCCCCTGTTATAGATAAAACTAGGGCAATCGCAAAACCAAACAAAATTAAGGCCCAAGCATCGTCTAGCGTAACGATGGCAAGCAAACGATCGGCGAATGCATTACGATGATTGAACTCCCTGGTCACATCCAATATTGCTGCAGGAGCCGTTGCCGAACTGATAGCGCCAAGGAGTATCGCTAACTCCAATGATAAACCCGCTATAAAAAGTCCTATGCCCACCACTATAGCAGTCACTATCGCAGCACTCATAGAAATCCAAAGCACACTTGCCATCGACTGGCGTAGGCTGCTTGTAGTTAGCCTACCGCCGAGAAGAAACCCGACCATCAACAAGGCCATATTAGAAATAATCTCGAAACGTTCGGTAAACAGTGAAGGAATAAGACCGAGCACCTGATCACCAATCAACATACCGAAAAGAAGCAATAAGGTCACCCGGGGCAAGAAAGTACGGCGGCCCACCGATGAAGTTAGCAAGCCTAATAACAGAATACCACCTAGGGTTAACAAGAATTCTGCTGCTGCATTCATAGCGTCTTGGTTAACTTAGTAGACTGCTCAACTGAAATAGTAATAAACCCAGACAAAGCATTGCACCGAATATTGGCCAGCAGGGCAAACGTACCGCTTTTTCAACCCTTTCCTGCCGAAGTAGCACCCACAAAGCAATATTAACCAACGTAAAGATGACTAATATGACAAAACTTGTCGTTTTGGCTAGGGTAACTAGAGGCAGCCACAGTGCGAAAACCAATAAAAGTGCTACCACAACCAAGGTTGCTAACCAGGGTGTGCGAGTCACAGACCAAACATTCGCTAATACTGACGGCGCACTGCCTTGATCAGCCATGCCATAGAGTACTCTCGACGCCATGATGATTTGAATGAGTACGCCATTAATAATAGCGAATAAGCTAATACCGCCAATTAATTGGCCTGCTAAGGGATGTTCAACCTCTAATAAATCTCTTAAAGGCGCATCCGAAGCGGAAAGTTGATCCAACGGCAAACCGAGCAAAGCAACCACTGCCACGAGAAAATACATCGCACTTGATATCATCAACGCTAATAAAATCGCTTTCGGCATGGTGTCTTGCGGCTGTCTAACTTCTTCTACGACATTGACCATGTCTTCGAAACCAATAAATGCATAAAAGGCCAGAAAAGCACCACTCAATATCATCCCCAACTCTACATACGCTGACGGTATAAGTAACGACTGCCATTGCTTGGGAAACTCAGCCAAACTCTCGCCACCAAGAACAACCACTAGCAGTAAACCGCCTAATTCAATCAAAGTGATCAAAGCCGCTAACCACAGAGACTCAGCAATACCCCATAAGGCCCATGATTAAAACAACGACTGTAATCACAGCAAAACGTGGTAATTCTAAAAAGCTAGAAAAATAGCCAACGAAACCATTAGCCAAGGTCGCAGCGGAAACAATTCCGGTCAGTATGACTAAATAGCCAACCAATTTAGTCAAGAATGAAACCTGAAAGCCTTGATTAACATAATAGGCCTCACCGGCGCTACGTGGAAACAACACAACTAATTGAGCATAACTCAGTGCTGTCACCCCGCGACCAATGCAGCTATAAGGAATGCGATAGGTGCTAATAAACCCGCCGCAGCGGCGACCTTACCGACCAAAACATAAATGCCTGCGCCCAATATCGTACCAAGGCCGTAAAACGTCAGTAATGGTAAACCAATATGACGTGCAAGTTTTGCCTCCGCTCCGCTCCCACTGTCAGTCTTACTCATCAACTAGACTTGCTTTGTACTTGCTTTAGTTAAACGGTTAGCATTCTCACGACCGCTTTGGAATGCTCCAATATTGGCAATAGTTGTGCTGGCAATATCTTCTAAGGCTTCTTCGGTAAAAAACCCCTGATGTCCGGTGACGAGCACATTTGGGAAGGTAAGCAATCTAGCAAAAGTATCATCGTCTATAATTTGATCACGTAGGTCATGGTAGTAAATCTCAGATTCCTCTTCATAAACGTCTAAACCAACACCGCGTAACCGCCTTTGTTTTAATGCGGCAATCAAATCACTTGTATCAACAATCGCACCGCGACTAGTATTGATCAGAATCGCATTGTCTTTCATTAAAGCCAGTGTATCCCTATCAATTAAATGCATAGTCTGAGGAGTTAACGGTAAATGTATACTGACAATATCTGCCGCTTGTAGCAGCTCATCCAAACCAACATAATCAACACCAAGCTCCATGCAGTGTGTATCCTCAACCAGATCATAAGCGAGAATTCGACAACTAAAGCCGGATAGGATTTCTGCCAGCGCGCTACCAATTTTACCTGTACCAATAATGCCAACGGTCTTACCATGCACATCAAAACCTAGCAAACCATCTAATAGAAAATTTCCCTCTCTTACACGGTTATAAGCACGGTGAAGCTTTCTATTTAGTGTCAACATCATGGCCAAAGCAAACTCGGCTACAGCATAAGGAGAATAACTACTAACGCGCATCACACAGATGTCATTTTCTTCCGCCGCATCAAGATCAACATTATTAAAACCTGTGCAACGCAATAAAACTAAGCCCACGCCATAAGATGCCAATTGTCGTAACACCGTAGCACTAACATCATCATCAACAAAACAACACACTCCTTGATAACCCTTGGCCAGGCTAACTGTTTGAACTGTTAAACTCGCCTCACAATAATCCAGCGTATAACCCTGGGTATTTGCTTTATTAATAGTCTCTTCGGTATAGCCTGTGGCACTGTAAACTAATATTTTCATAGCCTATTAAATACCCTTATGAATCGTCTTTGCTAGTTGTAGCAGCACCTTGTCAGAAACCCAATCACTATTGTCGATCACGCTTGTGTAAGCCTGCTCTTCATCTGTCAGTGAATCAAAGTGGTCGAGTTGATGAAGTAATACCATCTCGTCTGCCTCGGATGGATCTGCCTCTTTTTCCTTACGTACGCTAATTCTTTGCTTCATGAGATTCACTGGGGCCTCAACACTAACAAGTTGAAAAGCACATGATAAACGTCGTGCAAGTGAACGAAAATGTTCGCGCTGAGAGGATTTTAAAAACGTTGCATCGACGATTACGGAATAACCACATGCTATAACAAACTCTGCGAGTCCTGCCATTCGCTCGTAAACATCACTTGATGCCTGTCTAGAATAGATACCTTGATTCAACTCAGAATAAGACTTTTCACTTACCTTAAGATCAAACATACGCTTTCTCTCAATATCAGAACGAATATGAATCGCACCCATTGTGCTCGCCAAACGTTCGGCAACGGTCGATTTACCGCAACCTGAAAAACCATGCATCAGTACAATGCCTGCTTTTTGATCATTG
>CAYUVE010000189.1:0-4129 GCA_964447985.1 uncultured Thiotrichales bacterium | reverse complement strand
CTAAGGCCGGATATATCGAAGAAAGAAAAGACTCAAGCAATGGCAAAACAGAAACACTGAGAAGCTTTGGTTTCACTGCCTTTCCTGATCAAATCAAATTGGGTGAGTCATTTAGTTTTAATAGCCAGTACAATACTTCAGCACATATCACCTACCCCGAAGGGACATTTCCGCCTTGTCTCGACCAACCTTCATCCGAGCCGGATATCTATGGTGAAATCAAACTCTTTTCGAAGAGCTGGCATAAGGGACTTAACAGCAATGCCCAAGGAGGAAAAGCTGACAGCAGAACCGAACTCACTAGTCGCTTTCTCGCCCATCATTGCGACTCGCCCAAGTCTCGTGCACCGATGAGTTATAGTGCTGATGCCACGCTATCTATTGATTATCAATTTATTGAAAAAGAAAGTAGCACAGAAGACGAAGCTGTCACCGTATATCACTATAAGGTCAGTTACAGTGGCAAGAGCGAAAACTCGACTGGCGGCGCTAATAATAGCGATAACATCGCCATCACGGTACGTGATAAAACTGATGAGTCGGGCCAAATCATAAGCACTTCAAATGGGTTGGCTGTGTCTGCTGGTGAAAAATTTCAGATCGGCAACTCCAGCGTAACACTATTTTATGAAATCGCTAAGGCGCCTAACAATAGTATAACTGCTTTCGTCAACCCCAGTCTAGAAGGAACTGATGATCAAGACGACGGTAAGCATGTATTAAACCTCATTGCGGTTTATGCACCTAAACCCTTTACCTTCAACAAGGAACAATCGCTGCATTGGGATGAGTATACGCTAAACCATGAAGATAAGGCCTTAGGGCTTTCACGTCGGATTCTAGATTCAAGAAGAGTCGGTGAAAACAAAACCGGCGGAGATCTCATTCGCAAAACCACAACTGAAGAAAGCATGGGCTTCACCAAATTCCCAGAAGAGATCGTACTCGGTGCGCCCTTTAGTATCGAAGTTGGGTTGCGTGCGCAAATGACGATGACTAATCGTTGGTGCGTGGGCAATGAAGTGAGAACACCTAAATCTTATGTTCGGCTTCGCACCCGTGACACTTGGGTAAGATCTGCCTACCGCACCAGTTATCATGCTCATGATGCTGTCGAATTTAGCTGCGCCGACACATCGAAACTGTTGCCTGAAATTAATCTCGGTGCAGATAGCACCATGAATATTGAATGTACCCCATTGAAGAATAACGAAATACCAGGTGAAACCGTAGCGGCCGCTTATCGAGTACTTTATGAATACGACTGTAAAGTCGAAAGCAAAACCCTAAGTGAGTATCCACAAAACGGAAATAAAGTCGCCTTCTATTGGCCTCTGGTCGAATCCGATGCACAAGGAAACTTTAAAAGCGAAAACGATATCGCCTTAAACAGCCATGTACTCATCGAAACCGGCTTTAGCTCAATACCCGGACCCAGCAACGCGCAAGAAATTGTTTTGGAATATGCGCCTGCAAATAAAGGACATTCTACAATCAGTGCCTCACCTTATCAGCACCCGTTCGAACTAAAACCTGATTGGCAACAACCTGGACCGGGCTCAGATACTGAAGATGAAATTAACGAAGAAAGTGATAAACCCGACAATGAAACCACTAGTACTGAAGACAATATCGGCGAAGATAATGACGATACAAGTGATGTCGACGGAACTACACCGGGTGCCGAATCAGATACTACCGGAAACACATCAGATACTGACCCAAGCTCGATCCCTATCAACCCAAGTAAACCCGATATTGCCCAACACATCGCCGATTGGATCGCCAAGGCCGAACCTCCCATTAACGCTACGGAAAACGCACAAGTGCGTTATAACAACCGCGGTAACTTCGTAGGGAAAACGCAAAGTGGCACCATTGAAGACCGTCATGATACAGGCGCTTTTGATCCAGTCTTTTTATGGAACAACAAACGTGGTCTAGATTCCATGAATCACTGCACCATGGAAGAGTATGTCAATAAGCAGATTGCTGGCAAAGGCATAAAAAATTGTGCAGGCCGCTACAAACCTTCAGCCGATAAACCTGATAAATCAGATTCAGATAAACCTACTATTCCTAATGTAGTCGGTCTCGGCGCACGTGAAGCCGCTGAACAAATTCAAACAGCAACCGGTATACGGCCTCGCGTCGTGCTCGGCAAACCCGCACCAACTCTTAACCAATCACGAACTGTTGCTAACGTCACACCTAAGCCAGGATCAAACGTTGGTAAAGACGATAAGATTACCATTACTGTTTACGCACCAGCACAAGCGATCATCCCTGATGTCATCGGCCTAGATGCCAAAGTCGCTGTAGAAAAAATTAAATCCGCAACTAATATTCGACCACGTGTTGTATTGGGTCAACCGGCATCAGATAAAAGCAGGAAAAAACCGTAGCCAGCGTTAACCCCAAACCCGGAACCAAGATTAGTAATAAAGACAAAATCACTATTACCGTCTTCGCTCCGGTAAAAGCAATACCACCTAAACCTGGTCCCACACCTAATCCGCAAGAAGTCACGCCTGCCGTAGATAAACCCGACGATAAGCCAGACAATAATATCAAACCGAGTGATCATCCCTGTGCAACCATCGCTTCGAACTACGAATCACGCGATGCGACATGGAGCTGGTATTCTTTTTTCGGTGCAGGAGGAAGCAATTGGGAGATAAACGGCTTTATCTGTACCAGCCAGGGTTACTACACCTATAGTGATAATGAGTTCCGCTCATATGACTGCGGAAAAGACTTTACATCTCAATGTGTCAAATCAGATAAATTTAATGCCAAGATTACTGAGATCAAGGAAGATGGCAAAGGCTCAACAAATTACACTTATCAATACCCTAACGGAAAAGGTGGTTGGGGTAAACGCACACCGAATAAAGCACAAAGTCAAAAACCAGATAGTACTACTCCTAACGCTAACGCAGATTCTAATGCGGAAAGTGAAAGTCATAGCCCTGCTCGTGTCGACCACCCTACCCAAGGTATTTATACAACAAGCTATGGCGACATGGACTTTAAAACCTCAGGACCGTATACAGCCACCTACTCTACTGATGAAGGTAGAATTATTGGTTCTCTAAGCGGCGATACCTTAGGCGGTATATGGGTAGAAAAAAGCAGTGGCCAAAAATGTAAAACACAGCGAGATAATAGCTATTATTGGGGCTTGGTAAAATTTAGCTTCACAGCCGACTATAGCGAATTCAAAGGGCTATGGAGTTATTGCAATAACCCTCTGAAAAGCCGCAAATGGAATGGTAAACGTAAAAATGCCGAACCTGATACAGCCAAAGACGAAGCGCTAGGTAGCGGTTTTGAACCTGGTATTGATCGCCCCGGCTCTGATATTAAAAACGGCTTTCATACAGCCTCTGCCCAAGCCTGCCGAAAAGCTTGTCAAGATAATACCAAATGTAAATCGTTTACTTGGGTCAAACCTAATACTATCCAGGGGCCCAAAGGTCGCTGCTGGATCAAACACAGCATCCCAAAGGCGGTTAATCGTAGTTGTTGTATATCAGGAGTGGTCGAACAAGCAAAGACACCCCAGTCAGAACAACGAGAGCAAAGCACAACATCAACTAAGCCAGAAAATAATAATAGCCCATCTAAGCAGCAAACAGGTCGGTGGACAGGCGCAGGTAAAGGTCTAGATAAAATTGACGGTAAGCCTGTACTCGGCACTTATAAAATAAATTTTGATATCGCAGCAAATAATAATGTCAACGGAAATATAAGCTTTGATAAAGGACTCAAACCTGTATCACTAAAAGGTAAGGTAAAAAGCAATCAAATCTCCTTGCAAGGTAGTCATTCTGAGACCGATGATGAAGGCTATACCTTCACATATACCGTTAACCTCACCGGTTCACTAAATGGCAAACAAGGCACAGGAAAAACAGCCATTGCTATGCCTGACCTGGTTTGTATCGCCGAAGCCATTGGTAGCGCTATCGGAAGTGCAGTTGTACCCTTTGGTGAAGAAGATGAAGACGACACTGAATGTCCTATCACCAGCTACAAGGGCGATTGGGCTGCACAACAACCACAGGAGTGGATATGATTAATTCTATGCGTATTGCCTATCTCGTTGCTGTATTAACGACCTTAG
>CAYUVE010000188.1:0-4161 GCA_964447985.1 uncultured Thiotrichales bacterium | reverse complement strand
TACGTTTAGGTGATTTATTTCATCGCGAACGGTTTGCCGCCATGCTAGGTGAGGTAATTGATTATCATAATTTTGCCTTAAAGCATTACTACAAAGCAGATACCGTAGATTTCCAAGAAGTGCTCGATGGTGCCTTGGCTTATGCCGAAGAGTTGCAGCCAATGGTTGCCGATATTGTCGAGATCTTGGATGACTTGAGACAGCGTCAAATACCGATTATGTTTGAAGGCGCACAAGGTACGATGCTCGATGTTGATCATGGTACTTATCCCTACGTGACATCATCTAATACAACATCAGCTAATGCGGCAACGGGCTCAGGTGTTGGTCCAGGGTCTCTGGACTATGTATTAGGGATTACTAAAGCCTATACCACCCGAGTCGGTGCTGGCCCGTTCCCGACAGAGTTATTTGACGATATGGGTGAACATCTCGCACGTCGTGGTCATGAGTTTGGTTCAACAACTGGCAGGCCTAGACGTTGTGGTTGGTTTGACGCCGTTGCTTTACGTCATGCAGTGCGTTTAAACGGTGTATCCGGTTTATGTATTACTAAGCTAGACGTACTAGATGAATTAGATTCGATACAAATCTGCGTTGGCTATGATTGTAATGGTAGTGACACAACAACTTTGCCGCTAGATAGTGATGCCTTCGCCAGTTGTCAGCCACGTTATGAGACCTTACCAGGGTGGAAACAATCGACGGTAGGGATACGTGAATATGATCAATTACCGGAAGCAGCGCGTAGCTACCTAAAACGTATAGAAGAGATAGTCGGCTCGCCGGTAGATATTATTTCTACAGGCCCTGATCGTGCTGATACGATAGTATTAAACCACCCTTTTTCCTAAGTGGTATTGATAATAGTTAGATAAAAAAATGGCGGATAGGAGCATCTATCCGCCATGCTAATAAGGAGAAAAGACATTCCGAAATAAGGATGTCTTGGTTGTTAGCGTGCAATGCTCATGCCTATTTTTGTAAATACTAGTTAGGACTTATAACTAACTGATATTTATGGTCTTTTGAATATTTTGTTTTCTTTGATACTAGGCTCAAGCACCAATAAGAGGCAAAAGTTTGGCGTTTCCCTACTTTTTATCGGCAAATACTAGGCATAAATAGACGGTGTATTGGGTTTACTGGACTTTGATTGTGGGGTAGGAACACTAAGTCTAGTAATTAGATTGGTGCCCAGGAGAGGGTGAAATAAGCGTTTGCAAAGCACGGCTTTGTGCGCAGTTGAACGCCACTTATTTGTAATCAGTGGCTGGGAGTCCGACTGGGTGTTTGCAGCGATCAAAATAGAAGATTTTGATTGGTGCCCGATGCTGGGGGGAAATCGAACTCAAAAACCCTATTACTGACCGCATGGAATAGCAATAAAAAAGACATTTCGGAGGTGGAAAATACCCTTACTCCTGATATGGTTGATGAGCTATTCGATACCTTAGCCCAGTGGAATAGCCTTCTTGAGAAGGATGCCCCTTATTTTCAGGGGATAAAGCCATGAGCAGTTTTGGTGCAAAAACAGCTCCGGTATCAGCAGAATTTCAGCAGGCTGGGGCGACTGACACTGCTCCCAGCGGCAAAGAAAAGACCTACCCCTTCTGTCTACGCCTGACCAAGACCGAACGGGCCTATCTGGAACACAAGGCGGGCAACCGCCCATTGGGCCGTTATATCCGCGAGCAATTGCTAGGAGATACCCAGCGCAAGCGCCGCGTCCTGCGCAAGCCCAAAATCGACGATCAAAAGCTAGCTTTGTTATTGGCTGAAATTGGCCAATCTCGCTTGTCGTCCAATCTCAACCAACTGGCCAAGTCCGCCAACATGGGCACCATAGATGTATCAGACGATGTAGAAGGCCAACTGGCCGATGCTTGCGCCGCCGTAATGATTATGCGCGATACGCTGATGATGGCATTAGGGTTAAAGACTGGCGGTGAATCATGATCCTAGAGGGCAACCAGCGTGGCGGGGCCAAAGATTTAGCCCAACACCTGCTCAAAGACGAAAACGACCACGTAAACGTCTACGAGCTGCGCGGCTTTGTCTCCAATAATTTGACCTCCGCCCTCAATGAAGCCTATGCGGTGAGTAAAGGCACTAGAGCAAAACAGTTCTTATACTCCCTATCATTGAATCCGCCCAAAGAAGAACAGGTATCAACCGAAACCTTCCTTGAAGCCATCGAACGCGCCGAGCAAACATTAGGCTTGGATAACCAGCCCCGCGCCATTGTCTTTCATGAAAAAGACGGGCGCAGACACTGCCATGCCGTGTGGTCGAGAACCGATACCCAGCAAATGAAAGCGATACCGCTGCCGCATACCAAGCGCAAACTGCATACCCTGTCAAAAGACCTCTATAGAGAAAACAACTGGACAATGCCAAGGGGCTTTATAGACAGCAAAGAACGCGATCCGCGTAACTTCACCCACGGCCAATGGCAACAGGCCAAGCGCATTGGCAAAGACCCACGTGATATTAAAACCGCGCTACAAGATAGTTGGGCGATCAGTGACAACCAGCAAAGCTTTAAAAGCGCCCTCAAAGAACAAGGCTATACCCTCGCCAGAGGGGATCGATGCAGCTTTGTTGCCATAGACCATCGCTGCGAAGTCTACAGCCTTGGCAAAAAATGGCTCGGCGTCAGTGTCAAAGACATCAGAACTAAAATCACCGATGAAGACAACCTGCCTAGCGTTGACGAAGCCAAGCAGCAAATTGCCCAAGAGATGCAAACCACTCTCAGCAAGCTGCAAGAACAAAAAGCACAGGAAGCTAAAATTCGGCTCGCAGAAAACGCAGCCAAACGCCAACAACTCATCGCGCAGCAAACAAAAGAACGCCAAATACAAAAACAGCGCCAAGACGAACGACAACAGCGCGAAACCACTATAAGGCAACAGCGTTTCAATACCGGGCTGCGCGGCCTACTGGATCGCGTTAGTGGCAGGTATAAGCAACTCAAAGCTCAAAACGAACAAGAAGCCTATCGGGCGGCAAAGCGTGATCAGCTAGAGCGCGATACCCTAATCTTTGAACACCTGCTGCAAAGACGGCGGCTAGATGTTCGTCAAGAGCGGATCAAGACCCTCAACGCCGGGCGGCAACGCAGGTTGACGCAGGATAAGCAACAGTATCGAGATATTCGTGATAATAAGCGAGAGGCAGCCGATTTTGGCCAAAAGAGACAGCAGACAAAATCACACCAACCGCAACGCCTGAAAGAAAGTTTTACCGAAAAAGCTGCGCCCCAACCGCAAGACAACACGCGGCAAAGCGCCGTCGATCAATTTAAGGCCCAACTACAGCAACGCCGCGAGCGTGGCCCACGGCGCGAACGATAGTGATATCTACTGCTAGATCAATATTGTCCGCGTATTTTAATGGCTTCCTCGACAGCGTTTGCTAAATATTTTGCTATCCATGCATAGCGTTCTTTGCTTGTGCGGCCTGCGGGATCATAGCACTTTACAATGCTGGATAATTTTTTGCCGGAGCCATCAAATGTAAATGTTTCAAAAGGGTTTTTCCCTTTCGACGAAACATTACCACCAATATTTTTTAAACCATGTATATGAATGCCGACAATACCCATTCCATCATTCCACGATTTCTCGATCTCGTAATTGATCCATTTCCTGCCTGCGGTGTTTTGCCCAATAAGCACTACAGTGCAAGATTTTCCATGTATTTGCCCATTAATCCACCTCTTGATTGCTGTGCTACCACCTTTTTTAATAGTTTCCCAGTCGTTATCCGTAGCGGGTCTGTTACCTTGAAGAACCCCTATATTTCTTACAAGTGATGCGCGGGTAACATCTGGCTTGTAATGAAAGCTATAGAATACTCGCCTAGCCATAACTAACTTCCTATAGTGCGTAATAAAAACATGACAAGAATGATTACAAACAAAATCGTGCCGTGAAATATTCTAAGTGTGGAAGAGAAACATGTTGCCAATAAAGAGTCGACTTCACCTTTATATTTTTTTGCGTTCATATCAAAATTAATATGATTAGGGTCTATGTCTTTTACGGTTGAGAATAGTTTTCTATACATCCTTTCTTGATGTAAAAAATATCCATCAAGATACACTGCTGTCCCGTTAACAACGTAATAAAGGAGGCCTGATTTTCTCTTAATTGA
>CAYUVE010000187.1:1719-4186 GCA_964447985.1 uncultured Thiotrichales bacterium | reverse complement strand
CACAGACGGTGCAACAGACTTCACATCATCCGGTGTTACAAACTCATTACCATTTATTAGAGCATTAGCACGTGCTGCACGTAGTAAAGCAATACTTCCACGTGGGCCTGCGCCCACATCTATGCCATTACGATTACGCGTTGCGGCGACAATGTTGACCGTGTATTGAACAATTTGCTCATCAATATAAATCTTAGCAGCAAGGTTTTGTAAGGATACGACTTCGTCTAAAGTTAACTGCTGAGTGATCGCTGACACATCAAGTTTGTCACCCTTTTTAGCTGTTGTAACCAACTTAACAATATTCACTTCATCATCATGCTGCGGATAACCAATCTTGATGTTCAATAAAAAGCGATCAAGCTGCGCTTCTGGTAAAGGGTAAGTACCTTCCTGCTCTATGGGGTTTTCCGTTGCCAAAACCAGAAAAGGCTCGTCTAGCGCATACGAAGTTCCCTCAATGGTCACTTGTTGCTCTTGCATTACTTCCAATAAAGCTGACTGAGTTTTCGCTGGTGCACGATTAATCTCATCGGCCAATAAGAAGTTGCAGAATACCGGCCCTTTTCGTACTTCGAACTCTGACGATTTCATATCGTACATAACATGACCGGTAATATCGCTAGGCATCAAATCCGGGGTGAATTGCACTCGGCTAGACTTTCCTCCTACTGCAACGGCAAGCGCTTTTGCCAATAAGGTTTTACCCACACCGGGAACCCCTTCGATCAAACCATGACCCGCTGCAATTAAGGTCAATAATACCTGCCTGACGACATCTTGCTGGCCAACCACCACCTCGTTAATCGCTGACTCAAGTTGCGCAATCTTATTCGCCGCAGACTGAATTTCTTCTGTCATCGCTGAATTTGTGACTTCAATATCATCGTTCATCATATTGTCCGTAGTTTTTGTAAATGGTAAGTGAAACGAATAAATTCATTCGTTGAAGACACTTCTTTGTAAAGCGCTTCATTAATATAGTCATAAGGCACATCAAGTATTTTTGCCAAATATTCACAGCGCTCATTTTCAGACATATCCCGCATCACGGGATATCGACCGGTTAATTCATATTCGCATTCTTTACGTGTCTCATTAAGTAACAATCCCGCCTTATCTTCTCTCCAGCTAAAGCGCCCTACCGCTTTAAAATGCTCAGAGATATCACGCATCGCTGTGTTTTTTTCCAATAGCATAGGACCGAGCCGATTTCTGAGGCTCCATAAGAAAGCTACAGTAAAAATCAGTAACGCTATACAAGCTTCTTGTGCATGCTTCCAAAGCAAGCCAAAAAGTGAATCCGATGCCACATCGTAAAGTAGTAGCAGCTTAGGGTTATCAGTACCTTTTGTTATTAACCACCAAAGCAAATAAGCATGATCATTTTCTTTAATACTCCAGTTCTGAATAAAATCACTGTCACTCGTTACTGTAACCAGACCATTACCAACCGGGAACTGCAGTAGATGAATGCCATATTCACTGGCAAGACTTAATGTCGCAATACCGTCTTCATCAAGTAAATGGTTGCCAAAATAAAAATCCGCATCGATTTCTTCACCCGAAGGTAATGTGTAGCTATTTATATAGCTTGTTACGTCATCATCCTCATCATTATCTTGATAAGAATCAAAATCGAATAGTGAATAATGAAGACGAATATTGTACTCATCGAGGATTTGGTTGCCGCTCTCAAGTAATTCTTCGTCAAAATAATCACGCGCCTCAAAAATAAGATGGCCGCCATTTGTCAGCCAGTTTTTTAATTGCTCATAACGACTTGGAGAGAGATTCGGCCCATAATCATTCAAAATAATGACTTCATCTGGCTGATGCTCACGCAATAATCTTGATCGGTCACCACTACTCTCAACATCAAAACCTAGTTCTTTAAAATAATATTCTGCCGCAAGAAAATCATTCAGCCTTGCTTTCTTTGAATAGTTAGTCCATTCCTCAACATCTTTATATTCGAAATTTTTATATAGCCACATTCCAGCCAGCACACAAAGTACTAATACGACCAGAGATAGCGTGATTGTTACGCCTATACGCTCTCTACTCATACCTGCTTTCCATAAAATTGTGGCCAATCGGCAAGCAGGCTGGAATAAACCTCATCAGCGGGCAAACGATTACCATAAGCCAGCAGTGTCCATACTCGAGTTAACCTATCAAAGTAGCGTGCTTCTTCTTGAGGTCTAGAGCGCCTAATAAGTCGATTACATTCTTGTTCTGTCGCGCTGGCAGGTATCTCAATATCACCTTGGTGCACAACTTTCGATAAACTTGCCCTATATAGCAAAGCGATCGCCTCGCGATACTGCTTTTTCGCCAGAAGCTCAGCAACGACTTCAATCACATTATCAGGTATCGATTCTTCACTGACCTTTAAGCCCATTAGCACTTCGGGTGTTGAACCACCAACTTCTGGCAAACTTTTTTTAGAAAAATCTAACCACGG
>CAYUVE010000187.1:0-1619 GCA_964447985.1 uncultured Thiotrichales bacterium | reverse complement strand
TTCATCATCTTTTTCACTTTCACCAATATAGGTTAATTTCTTTTTAACGATCTTTTTACCAAAATCTTCGTGCTCCATGACTTTTTCGATAGTGACTTTGGCTGAACTTACATTGACATCTTGACCAGCTAGAGCAGGATCAGTAGTCATCATCGATAAAACAATGGCACATGCTAAAAACGGAACGACAGCTACTGCAGATACTTTTGCAAAACCTTCTTTTATACGACCTTGAAGTTGTTTAAAGACCAGCTCTATATCCCAACCTTCGAGCACGGTGCGTCTTGCCAAATAGAGCGAAAACCCAGCGGCAACATAAAAGGGTGCAAAAATAGAGGCAGCCAAGAAATACATGGCATCGCTCAAGAAATCAAAACTGCGTTCTTCTGAAGTAACAAATTGAAAAAGATTGAATTCTTCTGTAACGGTTTGTGGAATAAGCGAATAAATGAAAGCGAGAATTGCCATCTGTAGAAACACTTCTAAGTGCATGCAGACAATGGTAAGCCACTGGCTGGCATTGCTCTGATGCGCATGTAATACAGTCAGTCGCTGCTGTCGTTTTTTTCCTTTCAGTCCTTCCAACATCGCCACCGGGTTATTAAAAGACCGGCTGGGACTAAATCTGCGCCAACTTAACAGCGCAAATAACTGAGGCTTAACGATTTGCCGATAGTTATTAAAAACGTATTTGATACTGACATGTTGAGAAAATGTCTCGCGACTTAATATATAGAGCAGAGGCTGCTCGTAGAGTGGCTTGCACCACCAAAGCAATAAGGTTCCATACCAAGTATCAAAATACCAATTTACTGCTAGTGCAATAGCAAAAACAGGTAATGCGGCAATAAACCATGCGCCCCATAACCTCAGAAACCAATGTCGAGCCATGCGAAATCCGAGGTCAATCGCCTCGGAAGGTGAGCGTTTACGTAGTCTTATTGCCAATGATTCAATTTTCACGGCGGCCACGACCTGAAAATGACAAATAGCCAATAACCAGTGCCCATAACGCACCGGCGACAATAAACTTAACTGGGTTGGATACAGAGCCAGCAGAAGACCAAAACGCTTCAATAAATGCCGCAATAAATAGCATCAGTGCTGCGCCAATCACCAGCTGCACGCTATCGTATGCCGCTTTTTTGATCGCCGCGATACGCGTCATATTACCTGGCGCATAAACAGGCCTAGCGATAATTAAACCTGCCATACCACAGATTACTATTGCGGTTAACTCAAACGAACCATGACCACTAACAAAAGGCCAGAAGGTCTCGGTAAACCCTAATTGCGTCAGATAACCTGCGACACCACCAATCACAACACCATTATAAAAAAGAATAAATATTGTCCCGATGCCAAGCAGTATTCCGCTAGCAAATGTTCTAAAACCTATGGAGACATTATTAAAGATGTAATAACCGAACATCATGATGTCTGTATCAGCCTGGCGTTCTTCTTTTCGACCTAGGTTTTTATTATCTGGGTCATACATATACTCCATATCCGCAACCTGCCACTGATTCATGACGCTATAGATCACTTCACTATCTTTATAACAGGCAATTCCCATCGCAATAGCCGGCCCATAAAACAAAAAAGTTGCTAGCCAAAAC
>CAYUVE010000186.1:0-4247 GCA_964447985.1 uncultured Thiotrichales bacterium | reverse complement strand
TTCCCGTCATTGTGATATTTGTTACTGATTGACTACCACCATCACCAATTTGTAACGAATAAGAGATATTAAAGTTATCGCCAACATCTGTATTAGTTGGTGCCACAGGATCGGCAACCGTTACATCAAGAGGAAAATTAAAACACTGCTCAAGAGACGGTAATGCTTCAATAGCATTAACCATTTGTGTTACTGAGCAACTCGAAAAACCCGTAAAACCGCTACTTACGGACGGCGACATAATGTGTGTTCCTGTTCCACACATACCCGCAATCGCACTACTGCCACTATCGCCATCATGAAATGAACCGAAGTTATGCCCTAGCTCATGCGCCATAACGACCGCGGTAAGCGTCGAACTACCGACTACAGATGTCGTTCCTACACCAAAGCCATTGCTATCACATATTGCGTCAACAAAGGCAATTCCTGCGGTAGTTCCGTCAAAATCTCTACCGGTTACAACATGCACGAGGCCTAAGCCTGGCGTAAGGCCAGGTATTTGGGAATTAGCATTTTTAGTTCGAATATCACCTAAAAAAGTACCTGCATCAGTACTCGTACTAAACACATCTGACGTGGGCAACTGTATTGTCGAGTCAAACGCCATATTCATACCGTTATTGCCATCCATTTCAGCACGGTCTTGGCTAAAAAATCCCTCAGCAATATTGACGATTGACATTGCCTCTGCCATTGCACTTGAGCCATATAGCGCTTGGAACTGTGTATCAAAAATAAAATCAATCTGCGGCAGAATACACACACCATTAACTTGATCAGATGCTGAACAAAAATCAGAGAACATCGCCTCTGCCACTACACCCGACTCCATTTCGGCCAACATCGACATACCAGCCATTTGCTTACCAACCGCGCTATGCGCTGCGACCCCACAACTCCCCATGTCACTAGCAAATTCCGATGCGGCTGTAGCAGGTGAAGCAATACTAGCCGCTTGCGCACCAACAAAGGTTTCCATCTCAGCTTGGCTGATGACATAAAGACTGCCGTATACAGATGCCAAGCCTTTCCAAAGGCCATTTATGTTAGACACACGCACCCAACTATCCGGAACTGATGAGATTGAACCGTAATAATGACTACCTACATCTCGCCCAAACTGGGCTACAGTACGGCTTGCAAGAAAAGTGTTTTCTGTTAGTTCTACTTGGTAAGTTTGACCTGCTATAGTGACAGGCAAATCTGTTGTGGCGAACACAAAGCTCGAATAGAAATAGATAAGCAGTGTTAAAACTTTCTTCATTTACCAAACCTTACTCATACAACCATTCCCTGGTCAGTTACCACTTCATCGACCGAAGCCTTTTTTTTTAAAGGGTCTTTAAAGGTTTGATTTTAGGAAGCGCTAACAAGAAACAATGTGCGCTAGTTGGCAAAATAAGAATTTGTGATAAATCATTAACTTGTGGAAATAAAACTAGGCGATGACAAAAAGATGTCACTGATTGTTTTTAAAAAAAATTTTAAAAAATGCAGCGCGAAGGCCTAAATATTTACTTTATAGCTGCACTAAGTGCAGTCTTGATGGTTTTGCCACAGCAATATCAAGCCGCGTTACGCTTGGATTTTGACTTATTTCTGCGCGGCGAGGTCTGGCGTGTAATAACTGGCCACTTATGCCATTTATCGTGGCAACATTACGCTCTTAACTTACTTGGACTCGTTGTTCTGCAACAGCTATTCAGCAATTGCTTTAAGGGTTGGCGCTGGCTAATCCCGACTTTATTTATTGCTTTATGCGTGAGTCTGGCACTAGCGCTACTTAGCCAAGAATTAAAGTGGTATGTAGGCCTATCAGGTGTTTTGATGGGTTTATTTTATCTTTGTGCATTACAGCATTATGATGACAATCAATTTATCAGCCTAGCCGTGCTACTTGGACTTACCTTATATATAGGTATTCAGCAATACTCGGGAGAAATCATTCAAGGATTCACTGATGAGCTTCCTGTCGCGTCACGCGCCCATCTTTTTGGCGCCATTGCGGGGGTAGTTTGGGCAATATTAGCTCAACTAAAAACTAAATTTAAAAACTAAAGCTGTATTTAACTCACTCAATACCATCGAGATTAAGTTGTTTCACTAACATGATCGCGTCTTCCCTGCCCACTGGCGCTGGGTAATAATTGCGACGGATACCAATCTCGTTAAAGTTAAACTCGTTATACAAAGACAAAGCTGCTGCGTTCGATTCACGCACTTCCAAGAAAAGTGTTGCCGCTTCAAGTTGCGTAGCCAAATCAATAATATGCTGTAAGAGGCAACGCGCCACACCCTGGCGCCGAATATTGGTATCCACACATAGATTCAATATATGCCCTTCATTTAATACCGTATTCATTAGGACATAACCGACAACCACACCTTCGCGCTCAGCGACAAAGCTATGATAACCAACACGGAGACAGTCTTTGAATATACCCTCAGTCCAGGGGAAGTCATAAGCCGATTCTTCGATACGTAATACATCGCCGATATCGGCTTTAGTCATACTTCGCACGGAATACTTGGCTGCTAACGATTCCTGTACTTGGTCTTTTTTACAGGCCATGGCTTAACTTCGTTAAATTAATTACGTCTGTTGAAAAATCCGTTTCGCCATAAGCAAGTCCTGCCAGGCTTTAACTTTTTCGCGCGGTGAGCGTAACAAATAAGCAGGATGATAAGTCACTACAACTGGTATCGTTTGCTCGCCATATTGATAAGATCGACCACGCATAGCACCTATCTTAGCGTCAGTTTTAAGCAAATTCTGTGCGGCAATACGCCCTACTGCGAGAATAATTTTTGGACGAACGAGTGCAATCTGTCGTTTTAGATAACTTTCACAGCTACGCACTTCTTCTGGCAAGGGGTCACGATTATTAGGCGGGCGGCATTTCAATATATTGGCAATATAGACTTGCTGTCGCTCATAACCCAAAGCCAGTATCATTTGTGTTAATAGCTTTCCGGCGCGACCAACAAAAGGCTCACCTTCACGATCCTCATCGGCGCCTGGTGCTTCACCAATAATCAACCAATCAGCGTGTTGATTACCGACACCGAACACAGTTTGAGTACGACTTTGGTGTAACTCGCATTGCCGACACGCAGCAACTTCATCAGATAGCGACCACCACTCACCGTCTTGATCTGCAATCACCTCTGTTACATCAGCATCAGCCAATGGTTCCTGATCAAGAATATCACTTCGTGATCGCCAACGCTGAATACCTATGGCATCTAGATACTGCTCATGACTTATAGGCGTTTCAGTGGAAGACATAACAACTAAACGGGTGATGTTTGTGGATGTGCGCGATCTTTCGGCGCAACAATTTTGTTTGCAGCATGAACATAAGCACGCGCCGAAGCAATCACGATATCGGTGTCCGCACCCTGGCCATTGACGATACGACCATTCTTAGCCAAGCGTACTGTCACATCTCCCTGCGCATCAGTCCCCGTCGTAATATTATTCACAGAATACAGCTGCAATTCAGAATCACTTTTTACAACTGACTCGATGGCTTTAAATACCGCATCAACAGCACCCGCGCCACCTTCAACTGCTTGCATTTCTTTGCCGTCAACAGCTAACACGATTTCAGCTTTCGGGGTTTCACCCGTTTCTGAAGCCACTTTTAACGAAACCAATTTAATCCGTTCATTTTCAGCTTCCATACTCGCTTCCGTCACCAAGGCTTGAAGGTCATCATCGTAGATATCATGTTTTTTATCTGCCAAGTCTTTAAATCGACCAAAGGCAATATTCAACTCTTCTTCTGAGTCGAAATGAATATCTAATTCACTCAAGCGGGTACGAAAGGCATTGCGCCCCGAATGCTTACCTAACACCATACGGTTAGCACCCCAACCCACATCCTCAGCACGCATAATTTCGTAAGTCTCGCGATGCTTTAGAACACCGTCTTGATGAATACCCGATTCATGCGCAAACGCATTGGCGCCAACAATCGCCTTATTAGGCTGCACTGCAAAACCGGTAATACCCGATACCAAGCGACTGCATGGCACAATCTGTGTCGCATCAATGCCGACTTCACAAGGAAAGAAATCACTCCGCGTACGGGTCGCCATGACAATTTCTTCCAAAGCCGCATTCCCTGCGCGCTCACCTAAACCGTTAATCGTGCACTCAACCTGGCGTGCGCCATTCATCACCGCTGATAAAGAGTTTGCCACGGCTAAACCTAAGTCATTATGACAATGTACCGAAA
>CAYUVE010000185.1:0-4251 GCA_964447985.1 uncultured Thiotrichales bacterium | reverse complement strand
TTTCGGTACATTGTCATAATGACTTAGGTTTAGCCGTGGCAAACTCTTTATCAGCAGTGATGAATGGTGCACGCCAGGTTGAGTGCACGATCAACGGTTTAGGTGAGCGCGCAGGGAATGCGGCCTTGGAAGAAATTGTTATGGCAACGCGTACGCGGAGTGATTTCTTCCCCTGCGAAGTGGGTATTGACGCGACACAGATTGTGCCATGTAGTCGCTTGGTATCAGGTATTACCGGTTTTGCTGTGCAGCCTAATAAGGCGATTGTTGGCGCCAATGCCTTTGCCCATGAATCGGGTATTCATCAAGACGGTGTACTAAAGCATCGTGAGACTTACGAAATTATGCGTGCTGAAGATGTGGGTTGGGGTGCTAACCGTATGGTTTTAGGTAAGCATTCTGGGCGTAATGCTTTTCGTACCCGCTTGAGTGAATTAGATATTCATTTCGACTCAGAAGAGGAGTTGAATATTGCCTTTGGTCGATTTAAAGACTTGGCAGATAAAAAACATGATATCTACGATGACGACCTTCAAGCCTTGGTAACCGAAGCGAGTATGGAAGCTGAAAATGAGCGGATTAAATTAGTTTCGTTAAAAGTAGCTTCAGAAACGGGTGAAACGCCAAAGGCTGAAATTGTCTTAGCTGTTGACGGCAAAGAAATGCAAGCAGTTGAAGGTGGTGCGGGTGCTGTAGATGCGGTATTTAAAGCCATCGAGTCAGTTGTGCAAAGTGATTCGGAATTACAGCTGTATTCTGTCAATAATATTACGACGGGAACCGACGCTCAGGGAGACGTGACAGTACGTTTGGCTAAGAATGGTCGTATCGTCAATGGCCAGGGTGCGGACACCGATATCGTGATTGCTTCGGCGCGTGCTTATGTTCATGCTGCAAACAAAATTGTTGCGCCGAAAGATCGCGCACATCCACAAACATCACCCGTTTAGTTGTTATGTCTTCCACTGAAACGCCTATAAGTCATGAGCAGTATCTAGATGCCATAGGTATTCAGCGTTGGCGATCACGAAGTGATATTCTTGATCAGGAACCATTGGCTGATGCTGATGTAACAGAGGTGATTGCAGATCAAGACGGTGAGTGGTGGTCGCTATCTGATGAAGTTGCTGCGTGTCGGCAATGCGAGTTACACCAAAGTCGTACTCAAACTGTGTTCGGTGTCGGTAATCAACACGCTGATTGGTTGATTATTGGTGAAGCACCAGGCGCCGATGAGGATCGTGAAGGTGAGCCTTTTGTTGGTCGCGCCGGAAAGCTATTAACACAAATGATACTGGCTTTGGGTTATGAGCGACAGCAAGTCTATATTGCCAATATATTGAAATGCCGCCCGCCTAATAATCGTGACCCCTTGCCAGAAGAAGTGCGTAGCTGTGAAAGTTATCTAAAACGACAGATTGCACTCGTTCGTCCAAAAATTATTCTCGCAGTAGGGCGTATTGCCGCACAGAATTTGCTTAAAACTGACGCTAAGATAGGTGCTATGCGTGGTCGATCTTATCAATATGGCGAGCAAACGATACCAGTTGTAGTGACTTATCATCCTGCTTATTTGTTACGCTCACCGCGCGAAAAAGTTAAAGCCTGGCAGGACTTGCTTATGGCGAAACGGATTTTTCAACAGACGTAATTAATTTAACGAAGTTAAGCCATGGCCTGTAAAAAAGACCAAGTACAGGAATCGTTAGCAGCCAAGTATTCCGTGCGAAGTATGACTAAAGCCGATATCGGCGATGTATTACGTATCGAAGAATCGGCTTATGACTTCCCCTGGACTGAGGGTATATTCAAAGACTGTCTCCGTGTTGGTTATCATAGCTTTGTCGCTGAGCGCGAAGGTGTGGTTGTCGGTTATGTCCTAATGAATACGGTATTAAATGAAGGGCATATATTGAATCTATGTGTGGATACCAATATTCGGCGCCAGGGTGTGGCGCGTTGCCTCTTACAGCATATTATTGATTTGGCTACGCAACTTGAAGCGGCAACACTTTTCTTGGAAGTGCGTGAATCGAACGCAGCAGCTTTGTCTTTGTATAACGAGTTTAACTTTAACGAGATTGGTATCCGTCGCAATTATTACCCAGCGCCAGTGGGCAGGGAAGACGCGATCATGTTAGTGAAACAACTTAATCTCGATGGTATCGGTTGAGCTAAACGCAGTTTTAGTTTTTAAATTTAGTTTTTAGTTGGGCTAGTGTTGTCCAAACTACCCCCGCAATGGCGCCAAAAAGATGAGCGCGTGACGCGACTGGAAGCTCTTCAGTGACTCCTTGAATAATCTCTCCTGAGTATTGCTGAACCCCTATATACAAGGTTAGTCCGATGAGTACAGCCAAGCTGATAAACTTATTGTCATCGTAATACTGAAGCGCACAAAGATAAAATAAACCCATCAAAACCCCTGATAGACCCACATACCACTGTAGCTCTTGGCTGAGTAGCGCTAGTGCTAAGCTTGTGCTTAGCGCAATAAATAAAGTCGGGGTTAGCCAGCTCCAACCCTTGAAGTAATTGCTAAATAGTTGTTGTAGAACTATGAGTCCAAGTACATTAAGAGCGTAATGTTGCCACGATAAATGGCATAAATGCCCAGTCAGCGCGCGCCAGACTTCACCCTGTAGAAGCAAGTCAAAATCTAATTGTAAAGCGGCTTGATATTGCTGCGGCAGAATCATCAAGGCTGTGCTTAACGCGGCCACGAAGTAAATATTCAACCCTTCGCGCTGCATTTTTTAAATTTATTTTTTAAAAAAATCAGTGACATCTTTTTGTCATCGCCTAGTTTTATTTCCACAAGTTAATGATTTATCACAAATTCTTATTTTGCCAACTAGCGCACATTGTTTCTTGTTAGCGCTTCCTAAAATCAAACCTTAAAAGACCCTTTAAAAAAAAAGGCTTCGGTCGATGAAGTGCTTAATCCCCACGGAATAGGTGTATGAGTAAGGTTTGGTAAGTTAATGAAGAAAATTTTAGCACTAGTTATCTATTTCTATTCAAGTTTTGTCTTTGCCGTGACAGATTTACCTGTCACTATAGCAGGTCAGACTTATCAAGTAGACTTAACAGAAAACACCTTTCTTGCCAGCCGTGCTGCAGCCCAGTTAGGACATGACGTCGGGGATCATTACTACGGTTCTATCGCATCAGTTCCAGATAGCTGGGTGCGTGTGTCAAGTATTAATGGGTTATGGAAAGGCTTAGCCTCAGTATACGGTAGTCTCTATGTCATTAGCCAAGCTGAAGTGGAAACCTTTGTTGGTGCGCAAGCTGCCAGTATTGCTTCACCTGCTACAGCCGCATCGGAATTTGCTAGTGATATGGGAAGTTGTGGTGTCGCAGCGCATAGCGCGGTTGGTAAGCAAATGGCTGGTATGTCGATGTTGGCCGAAATGGAGTCGGGTGTAGTGGCAGAGGCGATGTTCTCTGATTTTTGTTCAGCTTCCGATCAAGTTAATGGCGTGTGTATTCTGCCGCAGATAGATTTTATTTTTGATACACAATTCCAATCGCTATATGGCTCAAGTGCCATGGCAGAGGCAACGTCGATTATTAATATTGCCGAAGGTTTTTTTAGTCAAGATCGTGCTGAAATGGATGGCAATAACGGTATGAATATGGCATTTGACTCGACAATACAGTTGCCCACGTCAGATGTGTTTAGTACTAGTACCGATGCAGGTACTTTCTTAGCGGATATACGTACTAAGAATGCCAACTCCCAAATACCTGGCCTTACCGATGGATTGGGTTTGGTGCATGTTGTAACTGGCAGGGATTTTGATGGAACGACCGCTGGAATTGCGTTTGTCGATGCGATTTGTGATAACGCGGGCTTTGGCGTTGGAACAACTTCAGTTGTCGGTAGTTCTACGCTTACAGCAGTTGTTATGGCACATGAGTTGGGACATAACTTTGGTTCTTTTCATGATGGCGATAGTGGCAATAGCGCGATTGCGGGCATGTGCGGTACCGGAACCCATATTATGTCACCATCTGTGAGCAGTGGTTTTACTGGCTTCTCTCATTGTTCAGTAACGCAAATGGTTAATGCCATTGAAGCTTTGCCATCTCTTGAGCAGTGTTTTAATTTTCCTCTTGATGTGACGGTCGCTGATCCAGTGGCGCCTACTACTGCGGATGTTGGCGATAACTTTAATATTTCATATTCATTACAAATTGGTGATGGTGGTAGTCAATCAGTAACAAATATCACAATGACGGGAA
>CAYUVE010000184.1:0-4291 GCA_964447985.1 uncultured Thiotrichales bacterium | reverse complement strand
GATGAGATTGAGAAAGCACACCCAGATGTTTACAACTTGCTGTTGCAGGTGATGGACCATGGCATGCTAACGGATAACAATGGCCGTAAAACAGACTTCCGCAACGTGATACTGGTGATGACCACTAATGCTGGTGCCCAGGAAATGAGCCGCTCCTCAATTGGCTTTACCAAGCAAGATCATAGTACCGATGGTATGGAAGCGATTAAGCGAATGTTTACGCCGGAGTTTCGCAATCGTTTAGATGCTATTGTGCAGTTTGCACCTTTGGATGATTCAACCATAGGCTCTGTTGTCGATAAGTTTATTATTGAGCTTGAACATCAGCTAGATGAGCATAAAGTCACGTTTAGCATTGATAAAGATGCACGTAGCTGGCTGGCTAAACACGGCTATGATGCCAAGATGGGCGCAAGACCCATGGCACGTATTATTCAAGAACAAATTAAAAAGCCGCTGGCTGATGAGCTATTGTTTGGCAAATTAGCCCAGGGTGGTCATGTTCGGATTAGTGCTGGTGATGAGGGCTTAGTCTTTAGTTTCGAGGATGTCGAAGAGGCTGTAGCGGAAGAGTCTTAATGGGGCTGGTTGTTAGGTAGAGCAGCGGTTTATCTTGCTCGATAAACAATTCGCCCTTTGTTTAGATCATATGGCGTAACCTGAACAGTTACCTTGTCGCCAGTCAAAATGCGGATGTAATTTTTACGCATTTTGCCAGAGATGTGAGCGGTAACAATGTGACCATTGTCGAGCTCAACGCGAAACATGGTATTGGGAAGGGTTTCTACCACGGTACCTTCCATTTCAATATGTTCTTCTTTTGCCATCTGGTGCTTTTGCCTTAGTTAAACCCCCATTATAACGCATAGATAGCTCTTGTGCTGTTTCAAAACGCCTCCAGCCTTTTTTCATGTACGCTTCGGTGGGTAAAAAAGACGTCTTATAACGCATTTTGTCGCAATCGCGGATCCAATAACCTAGATACAGCCATTTTCGGTCAAGCCGCTTGGCTTCCTCCACCTGTTGTAAAATAGCGTAAATACCCAGGCTGCGCTCCGAGAAGTCGGGATCATAGAAGGTATAAACAGCGGATAAGCTATCATCGAGATAGTCAGTCACTGCAACCGCTAAGAGTTTTCCTTTGAGCCGAAACTCGAGTAGGCCTGTGTCGATGCGTTGCGAGCGCAGAAACCCCATGTACTCGGTTTTACTGTGCTGCTCCATAGGTCCGCCAGGGTGGCGGTCGGCGAGATAGCGGCGGTAGAGCGCAAAATGTTCGGCGTAATATTCAACTTTTAAGCGATTAACATCAAGATCACTGTTGCGCTTAACGATTCTTCGCTGATTACGGTTAAGTCGAATATCGTTAACAGGTAACCGCAGTGATACGCAAGCATTACAGGCGACGCATTCGGGTTTATAAACATAGTCACCGCTGCGTCGAAAGCCTGAAGCGACTAATTGACTGTAAAGTTTGGAAGACGGTTCGAAACCAGGGTCAAGTACGACATTGGTGGCTTTGCGATTATCCAAGTATCCGCATTCGTGGGGTTGAGTTTTATAGAATAGTATTTCGCGTATTTCCATCGGCTCAACTCCAAGCTTGAGGTGGTGTGGCTTGGTTACACCATTGTTGTAGATGTGTGCCGAACTCAATACGCGAAATTTCTCGTGCTCCGAACCTCATTAGATGCTCTGTTGTCATTTGACAGTCAATTAACTGATAGCCCCACTTCATTAGTTTTTTGATTAGTGATACAAAGGCAACTTTTGATGCATCACTTTCATGATAAAACATCGATTCGCCGTAAAATACGTGACCAATCGCCACGCCATATAAACCGCCGACTAATTTGTTATCTCGCCAGGCTTCGGCAGAATGCGCATGACCAAGCCGATGTAGCTCACAATATGCAGATTTGATGCGCGGGTCTATCCATGTGTCTTCACTATAAACGCGCGGTTGACTGCAGGCTTCGATGATTTCTTCAAATGCAGTATCAAAGCGAATACTAAAACGCTGACTTTTGATCGTTTTTTTTAGACTGCGAGATACTTTGAGTTCTGTCGGAAAAAGCACTGCACGAGGATTAGGAGACCACCAAAGAATAGGCTGGTGTTTATCAAACCAGGGAAATATACCTCGACGATAAGCCTTTAATAATCGAAGTGGGGAAAGATCACCACCTATAGCAAGTAGCCCGTTAGGTTCGCGTGTGGCGAGCGCAACGTCTGGAAAGTCTTGTTCCGAGTTATCAGGGTCTAGCCAATAGGGGGCACTATTAAATGTAAGCGACATCGGGAGTAATTATTTTCTCTAAACTAATTACCTCGTCCATGTAAGCAGTTATTATTTTTCGGTATTTTGTCATGATTTCCCTACGAAAATGTCACAAACACTTAAAAGGTGAGTGCTCAGAGATCTCATTAATGTAGTTTTCAACACCGACTCGTTCTTTAAGTAAATAATCTTCAATTGCGTTGCGGAAGCCTTCATGTGCGATCCAGTGTAAAGAGCGTGTTTTGATAGGTAAAAACCCACGGCTTATTTTGTGTTCACCTTGTGCGCCAGCATCCAGGTATTTTAACTTATTATTAATACTATATTCGATAGCGGCGTAGTAGCATATTTCAAAATGTAAACTATGAAACTCTGCTAGGCAGCCCCAATGGCGACCGTAAAGATGTGTTTCATTACGCATAAAGAAGGCACCGGCAACGTTGTGATTATCAAAGCGAGCCATAATAAGTAGAACCTGGTCTTTTAAGGTTTTACCAAGTTCTTGGAAAAAAGATAAAGTAAATGCAGGGTAATTGCCTTTCTTTTCAAATGTCGATAAATAGAACTGGTAAAAGCTTTGCCAATCTTGCTCGCTAATATCACCACCACTCAGGTAGTGAACGCTGATACCTTGCTCTTCAATACGGCGTCGTTCACGACGAACTTTTTTACGCTTGGATGATGACATAGCGTTTAGATAATCATTAAAGCAAGAATAGTTATTATTTTGCCAATGAAATTGGTACCCCCATCGCTCAAGGAGATTCTCACTGCTGACTTGTGCATCATCGATAGGGAATAAACAATGCCATGAGGAAAAGCCGTTTTTTGAGGCGTAATCAACAGCGGCTTCTAGTAATTGTTGCTTTACGGATTGGTTGTTCTCTTGGCAAAGAAAACGTTGCCCAGAGACGGGTGTGTAAGGTATCGCGCTGACTAATTTCGGGTAGTAATTAAGGCCATGTTGAGCGTAGGCGTTTGCCCAGGCAAAATCAAAAACAAATTCTCCCCAGGAATGTTGTTTACTGTATAAGGGCAGTGCGCCAACAAGCTGATTTTCTTGCCAGAGCGTAATATGATGTGCATCCCAGCCAGAGTCCGCACCGATACATCCATGGCGCTCGATAGCTTCAAGAAACTCGTAACTGAGAAAAGGGTTGTTGTGACAGTTGAGGCGGTTCCAGTCGTCTTTATCAATATCGCCTAGTTGAGTCAAATTACGGACTTCCATCCTCTCAGTATACCGTGCTTCCATTTAAAATGAAGTTGCATACTGAGAAGATGAAAACCGCGTCTACAACCAGGACGATGGTTATAATCTATTGGTTGATTTGAGTAATACGTCCGGCAACGTTATAACTACGAAGGTCGTTACCGTTATTGACACGTAATACTTCTACGGTAGCATCGAGTGGTGGGATGAGTGTATTCCCAGGGTTAAGGCGGACGTCAACCATAGTACCAACGTCGATACTCTGGTGCGTCTCAAAGGCTAGCCCACTGGTGCTCAAATTACTTAAGGTACCGTTATTAATCAGGTCAGTACCTTGTTCAACGTAATCGAGTTTACAACTGACAGCGATGCGTCGGGCCGTTCTCCGTTCTTCCTCATGTCGTAGCATTGTTTCCCCCTTACTACCCATGTTTAGACTGAACTAGCGTTTACTAATTAGTCATATTACTTTGAATTCAGTTCTTCCAAATACTTTTCCGCATCCAGTGCCGCCATACAACCTGCACCAGCAGATGTGACCGCTTGGCGATAGATTTGATCAGCCACATCACCCGCGGCAAACACGCCAGGCACGCTGGTCGCGGTAGCATTACCATCGAGCCCAGATTTGATGGTGATATAACCATTGTTCATATCTAATTGACCATCAAATATTTGCGTATTCGGTGAATGTCCAATTGCAATAAAAATGCCACTCAAATCGATTTCTTGTGTTGAGTTATCTTTGACGTTTTTGATACGCATACCGGTGACGCCGGTGTCATCACCTAAAACCT
>CAYUVE010000183.1:0-4319 GCA_964447985.1 uncultured Thiotrichales bacterium | reverse complement strand
TTGATCTGTGCTTTGGCTACGAATTGTAATCTTTTATTCAGTTCAAGGCTCTCTATTCGTAAGTCAGTAATGGCTTGCTGTCGTTGTTGGTTCAGTGTTTCTTGTTTTTTTTTTGCAGCATCATTTGCTTCATTTTCAACCTTGATCGCGCTATCAATAGCATCAATCCTTTGCTTAATTTCTGATTGCTTCTTTCGTAGCGTATCAGCGTACGTAGTATAGACTTTGGAACGGATGTTATCGCCAGCGGTTTGTAATGTTTGGGCTGTTAAGCCACTCAGCGCTGAACCAGCTTTTAAGGCAATATCGCTATACATCTTGTCAATAAAAGGTGCCATTTCTGGTGAAGATTGGAAAAAGAGGCCATAGTCCTTATCATAGAGTTTAGCTCTACTGATTTGGCTAGCATCCTCGCTACTTTTGCTATGGAAAATCAGCAAGACGTTTTCAGCAAATTTTTTCCGCTCTTCTTCACTCATTTCTTGTGTCATAGTCGTGACACTTTGGCGCAGAGTTTGTGAATTTTTTCCATCAATTGTTACTTCACCACTGCAAGCGATTAGAACCAAACTCAGGCAAAGACAAATAATGTGCGCAATATTTTTATTCATAAGTTTCTCCATTTTCGTAATCTCCTGCCTGCTAAACCTTGGCTATTAAAGAGCGGCTAATGATTTTACAGATAAGTGGTCTTACGCTTTCGATTGTTTGTTTATGACCTAGAGGGGTAAGTATAGAATCTGACGTTAATAAAATTTTAAATACTTAGAGGTGTTGTTAACTATAGCTTATTAAAAAGACAAATAGCTACCGCAGGCGAGTCATCAGCATCGGTATCGAAGTTACCTAGACACAGATGTACACAAAGCTATTGACTTATTACTTAGGATTCGTCGCTTCTGATTTCAGGAGTAAAGGTAATGCCTTCGGTATTGTTTATTGAAGGCGCTAGGTATATCTTTCTTAAGTATCCGGGCTAGATGTTAAACGCCTTATTCCTCTGATCGTAATTTAAGCACTACGGTATGATCTTGATGTGCTTTGATTTCGATTTCTTGTGGTGCGATATCGCCGGCATAACTCCAGGGTTCGACTTTGTAGCGTCCGGGTAAAAATTTCAAAGGCTTACCTGGCCGCATAAAACCTTTGATAATAGGTTGGCACATCTAGTGCATAGACCGATGCCCGATCGGGTTGTTTGGTGTAGTTTTCCGACGGTGCGTATTCGACGGTGAGATTGCCTAAGGGTTTGGGTTCAAACATGACTTCGGTGGTTTCACCGGCAACGATCTCTATGTCGATGGGATCGAAAAAGCCTGCGTAGGTATTTGGATTAACGACATAAGCGCCAGGTGAAATGGCAATAGGTTTATCTATACCTGCGTAATTACTTTTACCGCTTGCTTTCGATTCAATAAATGCTTTGCTGGGGTTGGCAGTGTAATCTTCAGATTCAGCATAATGAACGATGACATAGCCATTGTTTAAGGGAACTTCGATGATTTGCCCTTCTTCGACAACTTCGACTTCTATTGGTGTGAGAGGCGTGTATTTATGTCTGGAGCGTAGTTCGTAAACACCCGGTTGGGCGCGCCCACCGTTTGAGCCAAGAATGTTGTAACGCTTTTCACCATCACGCCACAGTTCGCCTCCACGCTGTGTGGTATCGCCATTACTAAATTGATAATGCACGTAAAACTTGACGGTTTTTTGCAGCTCAAAATTTAACTCGGTATGTTCGCCTTCAGTCAGCGTGCTAGTTAATGAGAGCTTATTGTCTTTATTCGGTGTGGCACGAAACTCATAGTCGTCCGGCAAGGCCAAGGCTTCATCAAAGGCGCGAAAGCGAAACATTTCTTTATCATCTTGATAAGCATAGACTAGAGAGCCGGGATGTTCTTCCCCTTCTTCAGTGAAGTTTGCGCTAACGATGGCGGGTCGATTAACGATGACTTCGATATGGGTATCACCGCTTTGTTCGATGCTGACGTTTTCTGTTACCGGTTTAAAGATCGAGCCATCTTTTAGCACTGGCCCGATCTCGATGCGGTAGTTTCCTGGGCCTTCCAAAACATTACGACCATTGCTGGTAACGCTGCCGATTTCTTCGTCGTCTTTAGTTAGCTTACCGTTTGCAATATAGCGGCGGCCTTGATCATCGATTGCACTGATGTGTAAGGCATAACCTTGCTCTTGAGGCTGCGGATCAGGTTCGCCTTTTGGGGTATCTATGGCGACACGGGCTTCTTTTAAGGCCTCAGAAAATCCTTCCGCGGAATCAGCATCAAAATATTTGCCCTGCGTGGTTTCGGCAATACACGACATCGCTGAGCGTTCTAATTCAGTTAGGCCGACTCCTACGACATGAACGCGTATATCAATATTGTCTTTTCGCCACTGGTTGACGAGTTGGCAGGGGTCGATATCGCAGGTTTCGATACCATCACTGATTAATAAGATATCGCCTGAATCACCTGAGAAGTCTTTAACCGACTCACGCAAGCTCAAAGTAATTGGTGTTTTGCCGGTGGGCCGAATCGACTCAGCGGCTTTTAAAATATCGGCTTTAGCTTTGCTCGCCTCGTTAAAGCCGACGACTAGCTCGCTATCATTACAGTCACTTTTTTCTCTATGGCCATAGGCGCGAAAACCGATATCACGACCACCAAAGTCATTGTTTAATAGATTAGATAGCGCGTTTCGGCCAGATTCGTATTTACGTGATTTGTCCGATAACTCTCCCCACATAGAGTTAGAGGAATCATAGATGATCAGAAACTTAGATTGCGCAGCATTTGCTACCGGCAGTACCATGGCCAGCGCTATTTAGAAGTAATAAAGACCTCAGAGACTGTTGCATGTTGAACCCCTCCCCTGCCTCGCTTAACTATGTTGTGTTCAGACGTATTTGATATTTATATGCGAGAACTCAGCAAACCTCTTCTATGCTTAAGTATACTCAGTCACTGATAAGAACTTAAGCTTATTCGGAGTCGTATTGGCCGCCAATCAACATAAGCTGGTAGAACAGCTAGCTGAAGAACTTGCGCGAATGTCGCTGAAAGCATCGACTGAGCAATGCCAGCAGCTGAGCCAGTTTCTTGCCTTATTGGCCAAGTGGAACAAGGTATATAATCTAACGGCGATTCGCGACACGCGGCAGATGGTCAGCGAACATCTGCTCGACAGTTTGTCGCTGACACCGTATGTTAAGGGCCCGAGCTTGCTCGATGTTGGCACGGGAGGTGGTTTGCCGGGTATCCCCTTGGCGATTATGCTGCCAGAAATAAAATTCATACTAATAGATGCTAATGCGAAAAAGACCCGTTTTGTGCAACAAGCCGTGATTGAACTACAACTTAAAAATGTCGAGGTGGTATGTAGCCGTATTGAGGCCTATGTCCCTGATGGTCTGCCGCAACAAATTACCAGCCGCGCTTTTGCCAGCCTGGCGGAGTTTGCTAAGGCTGTTCGTCATCTATGCTCAGAAAGCACAGAATTACTAGCGATGAAGGGTAAATCACCCACTGCCGAACTTGATGAGTTGGCTATTGGAAATGCTGAGGTCAAGAGATTAGAGGTGCCAACCATTGCCGCAGAACGTCATTTGGTGAGGTTTGTACCGCGACAGCCTGTGGGTAGCGTCCATGCTGGATAATAATGCCGAAGTATTTGCCGTTGCCAACCAAAAAGGCGGTGTGGGTAAAACCACGACTACCATCAACCTTGCTGCTTCCTTAGCTGCGACTAATCGCAAAGTATTGCTGATTGATCTGGATGCCCAGGGCAATGCCACCATGGGTAGCGGGGTTAATAAAAAGAGTGTGCCGCAGTCCGCTTACCATGTGCTGCTCGACGGCATGGCAATCGCCGATGCCATGATTGAATCTGAAGAAGCGGGTTACCACGTATTGGCCGGCAATGCAGATCTTACCGCAGCGGAAGTTGGCTTGATCACGCAGGAAGCGCGCGAAACGCGTTTAAAAGAAGCTATTGCGCCCATGCTTGAGCGTTTCGATTATATTTTGATTGATTGTCCGCCAGCCTTGAATATTTTGACCCTCAATGCCCTGGTCGCATCGGATGGCGTGATCATCCCCATGCAGTGTGAATATTACGCTTTAGAAGGTTTATCCGCTTTGATGGAGACGGTGGAGAATATCCGCAGTAGTCTGAATCCTAGGCTACAAATCAAAGGTCTGCTGCGCACCATGTTTGATCCTAGAAATAATTTAGCTAATGAAGTCTCGGATCAGTTGATTTCGCACTTTGGTGAGAAGGTTTATCGCACCATCATACCGCGCAAGATACGTATGGCG
>CAYUVE010000182.1:0-4344 GCA_964447985.1 uncultured Thiotrichales bacterium | reverse complement strand
CAATGGTCGGTCGTTTTTACGCCATGGACAGAGACTACCGTTGGGATCGTGTGCAAGCTGCTTACGATTTGTTAACGCAAGGCAAAGCCGAGTATCGAGCCGCTGATGCCATGAGTGGTTTAGAAATGGCCTATGAACGCGGTGAAACGGATGAGTTTATCAAGCCAACGGTGATCGCAGCAGACGATGCTGAAGTTCAGCATATTAAAGATGAAGATGCCGTGATCTTTATGAACTTTCGTTCTGATCGTGCACGCCAGTTAACGCGTGCTTTTATCGCGGAAGAATTTGATGGTTTTGCCCGGGAGGCGATACCTAAGCTTGTCGCTTTTTGTAGCTTAGCTGAATACAATAAAGACTTTTACTATTTACCAGTAGCTTTCCCGCCGGAGCTTTATGGCAATGTTTGTGGTGAATACATATCGCGCTTAGGTCTGACGCAGCTACGCATTGCTGAAACAGAAAAATATGCGCACGTGACCTTCTTTTTTAACGGTGGCGTTGAGGTGGCTTACCCTGGTGAAGATCGTAAACTGATCCCTTCACCTAAGGTAAAAACCTATGATCTTCAGCCAGAAATGAGTGCGGGTGAGTTAGCCGCGGCAATTCAATCTGGTGACTACGATGTGATAATTTGTAACTACGCTAATCCTGATATGGTCGGTCATACTGGTAAGCTGGATGCGGCGATTAGCGCCATTGAAGCTCTAGATAGCTGTCTTGGTCGCGTTGATGATGCCATCAAACAAGCAGATGGCGAATGGCTGATTACGGCAGACCATGGTAATGCTGAACAAATGTTTGATCCAGAAAGTGGTCAGCCGCACACGGCGCATACCGCCAATCTTGTTCCTCTGATTTATGTTGGTCGACCTGCAGAGATGTTGGATGACGGTGCTCTGTGTGATGTGGCGCCGACGATGCTTAAGCTGCTCGATTTAGAACAACCGATAGAAATGACAGGGCGCAGCTTAGTCTCGTTGCAGGCTTAAGTTTGGCGCGAATATCGGCAAGTAACTACTGGCGCTTATCACGCCGCGTAGCCATAGCCTGTTTTCTATTTGTATCGATACTTATTGTTTCGCCGTTATCCTATGCTGACAAAGCGAAGCAATTAGCTGAATTAAGGCAAAAGATGGCTCAGCTCAGGGAGTCATTAGAATCTGATCGTGTTCAGCACAGTGGTTTGATGGGGCGTCTAGCCGACAGCGAGCGCCGTCTAGGCCAGCTGAACATCGAGTTAAATAATACTCGTAAGCGTCAGCGAGAAATCGAAGCTGAACTCACCGATCTGGCAAAATAAAAGCATCAACACCAACAATCATTAAAAGTGGATAAAGTCGCTTTAGCGGATCAGCTAGTTGCGAGCTACGCCATGAGTCGTCATGGCCATCTGCAATTGCTCTTGGCTGATAACAGCCCGGCAGAAATCAGTCGCACCCTTGCCTACTATGATTATTTAAACCGCGCGCGTGGCCAACGTATTACTACAGTCGAACAGCGCTTAGATATGATTACGGAGATACAGCGTAAGCTTGATCAGCGTAATGATGACCTGGCTAATGCGGTTACTGAGCAGAAAGATTCACAGCAGAAACTCAATGCAGAGCAAGACCAACGGCGTCAGCTAGTAGCAAGTCTGGCGAACGAGATCAGTAATAAAGAGTCTCAATTAACGCGTCTTAGCGAAGATGAAAAGGCCTTGCTCAAGCTGCTCAATGAGATTGAGCGTAATCTTGCCGATATACCGCGTGAAATAGATGGTAGTGAACCTTTTGCTAAGACTAAGGGTCGACTGGAATGGCCGGTAGACGGTAAGTTAAAGACACGCTTCGGCAGCAAGCGCGGCACAGGCAAGCAGAAATGGCAGGGTATTGAAATCGCCGCGAGCGCTGGCGATCAAGTTCGTGCCGTTGCTTCAGGTCGTATTGCCTTTGCCGATTGGTTACGCGGCTTTGGTTTGCTCATTATCGTCGATCACGGTGATGGCTATATGACCCTATACGGTCGTAACCAAAGCTTGTTTCAGGAGGTGGGTGATTGGGTCACTGCCGGTGATGTCATCGCCAGTATTGGCAATAGTGGCGGTGTTGAGCAAAGTGCCCTGTATTTTGAGGTGCGACACAAAGGTCGACCGCAAAATCCGCTAAAGTGGATGTTATCTGAGCGTTGAGGGGCATTTATACGCTTTAAATCTTTCTTTATAACCCGGTATGGGACCGATTTTGGTAAACTGGTCGAATTGCCGATAACCCCTACTGAAGGTGTAGAGGGCGTGTCTTAGCCAATCTCGATGTTTTAGGCGATACACCGAGTATCGCCATGGCACAAATGCTAAAGCATAAAACGGAGTATCACGTATGAATTTTAGAGCACGTAGCTTGCTCATTTTGATAAGCGGTGTTGTATTGGGTGGGTCACTAGTCCTGGGGCATGCCGTGTTTGCGGAGCGCGATGGCGCGAAAAGCTCAAATATCAGCGAGTTAATTACTGAAATACGTGGTTTTACTGAAGTCTTTGGCAAAATCAAAGAAGAATACGTTGAAGAGATCTCCGATGAGCAACTGATTGAGCACGCGGTGAAAGGCATGCTGAGTGGCTTAGATCCGCATTCTGCTTATCTAGACAGCGAAGCGTTTACCGAGCTGCGTGTCGGTACTTCCGGCGAGTTTGGTGGTTTAGGTATTGAAGTCGGTATGGAAGATGGCTTTGTTAAAGTTGTCACACCTATCGATGATACCCCGGCTGCACGGGCAGGTGTGGAAGCCGGTGATTTGATTATTCGTCTTGACGAAACACCAGTTAAGGGTATGACCTTAAACGAAGCCGTTAAGATCATGCGTGGCAAGCCGGGTACCGATCTAAAATTAACCATTGTTCGTGATGGTCAGGCGGCACCGCTAGAGATTGTTGTGACGCGCGCTGTGATTACCGTCAAGAGCGTTAAAAGCCGAATGCTTGATCCGGGTTTTGGCTATGTGCGCATTACCCAGTTTCAGTCACATACCGGCGAAGATCTAATCAAAGCAATCAGTAGTCTGAAAAAAGAACACGGCTCAGCCTTAAATGGTCTAGTGCTGGATATGCGTAATAATCCGGGTGGTGTGCTTAACGCTGCGGTATCGGTTTCGGATGCATTTATCAAGAAGGGCCTAATTGTTTATACCGAAGGTCGACGCAAAGAAGCCGAACTGCGTTTTAACGCCACCCCGACCGACCTGCTTAATGGCGGGCCATTAGTTGTGCTAGTAAATGGCGGTTCGGCCTCAGCGGCAGAGATTGTCGCTGGTGCGTTGCAAGATCATCAGCGCGCCGTAATTATGGGCCAGCCGACCTTTGGTAAAGGTTCGGTGCAAACCATATTGCCTATGAATAATGGCGCAGCCTTGAAAATTACGACGGCGCGCTATTTCACGCCATCCGGTCGTTCGATACAAGCCGAGGGGATAATCCCCGATATCGAGCTACAAAATGTTACAGTAGCTTCTATTGAACCGACCGTTGATCGAGTTAAAGAAGCGAATCTATCGGGGCATTTGGAAAACACCAATGGTGATGGTGAAGCCAAAGACTCTGAAGACGATACTAATAACAAGGCAAATGGGAATAACGATGCTGAAGAGGAGCAGCTGGTACAAGACGATTACCAGCTTTATGAAGCACTCAATCTGCTTAAGGGTTTACACATCCTGCAGTCACGCGGTTAAGGGAAAAGCCTATGAGTAGCCTGCCGTTAGCGCGGTGGGCATTGCTTGGCTTGGCTGCCTTCTGCTTGTCTAGTATATGCCTCGCTGAGCGCTCATCTGATCTGATTAAGACATCAGTCGGGTCTGTCCAACAGCCAGTTCAAATAGCTATCATCATTGACGACCTAGGGCTGCGCCTTGAACAAGATCTGCGCGTTCTTGCACTACCCGGCGCCATAACTAATTCCATCTTACCTCGTGCAACACATACTCACCGTATCGCCGCTTTGGCTCAGCGTCTTGGCAAAGAAGTGATGATTCATATGCCGATGGAAGCGCAAAGTTACGGCAAGCTTGACGCCGGTGGTTTAACCGCTGACATGGAGTATCAAGAATTCAAGCAGCGAGTTGAATCGGCGGTTGCCGCCTTGCCTGAAGCAGTTGGTGTTAATAACCATATGGGAAGCTTGTTAACGGCTGACTCAGAGCGCATGCGTTGGTTAATGGACATTATTCAAACGCAAACTGATTTATATTTTGTCGATAGCCGCACTTCGGTCAATAGTGTTGCTTTGCATTATGCGCGCGACAGCGGTATTCCGAGTTTATCGCGCGATGTGTTTCTTGATAACGACCTTGATGAAAGGCTGATAGAACG
>CAYUVE010000181.1:0-4366 GCA_964447985.1 uncultured Thiotrichales bacterium | reverse complement strand
CTTCTCTACTATAGAGTCCGACAGACAGAGGACCATTGAATTGAACCATGCAGCAACGTCTGGTTTTGGCTGTGCCAGCAATATCCTTGACATCCAGCTCACCCGTCACATTTCCATGAGCCAGTATTTCCATAATCATGCCTTGTTGTGCATCAATCTTATGATGAACGATGTCAGGGCGCTTGGCGCTAACCATCGCCACTGCATCGTGCAGATGGCTATCTTCCGTAATAGTTTCGTGGCAATGCTTAATCATGGCCAGTACTAACCGCAATAATTTTTGTTCGGCGCTAAGGTGTTCGCCGGCGATAGCTTGGCGTTCATTTTCTATATTTTCGCGAATACAGTTTTGTGCGCATGCGCCAGCGATATCGAGTTTATTGCCAAAATAACGGTATAAATTCGCTGTTGACATATCAGCATCGTTAGCGATATCTGCCATGGCGGTTTTGCCATAGCCATAACGTGTAAAGTGTTCAAGCGCAACGTCTAATATCCGTTGACGAATGGAATCTGTGGTTTCTGGTGATACTTTCGGTGGCATAATAATGAATAAATTATTAAATATTCACTTAGATTACTTGCTTGCTGGCTCAAATGCAAGCGTTTTGTTCTCAATTGCAAAATGAACCTGTAATTTACAGAGTATTTGAGCCAATAGGCGGGTTTGTCGGCTTCATTAGCGTCACTAAGCTATTGAAGTAACTCAAGTTCACATTTAAGGCTGCCGCTACCTTAGTTACTGAGTAATAAGGTTTGCAACCACCGTGAAATTCAGATTTACATTGTTGTCAGTACTGATGCTGAGTTTTGTCTTGTTATCTACGACGCAGGGCCTGGCTGCTACGGCGCCGATACCTGATGTGCGCGTGCTGATTGATATATCCGGGAGTATGAAAAAAAGTGATCCCGAGAATCTCCGTATACCCGCAACGCGATTGATTGCGGGATTGATGCCAGAGGGAAGTCGTTCTGGTGTTTGGACCTTTGGTCGTTATGTCAATATGCTAGTACCGGTTCGCCCTGTTAACGGCGAGTGGCGTGAACTAGCGAAAGAAAAATCCGAGTTGATTAACTCTGCCGGTTTATACACTAATATAGAAGGTGTTCTGGAAAACGCCTCTAGCGGTTGGTTTGAAAACGACCCAAGCACTACACGTAATATTATTCTGCTTAGCGACGGCTATGTTGATGTGTCGAAGGATGCAGAAGAAAGCGCTGCCTCACGTAAACGCATTATCGAAGACACTTTGCCTCGGTTAAAAAAGGCAGGAGTAATTGTCCATACCGTTGCCTTATCGGATGATGCTGATCACCAATTATTAGAAACGATTTCGGTTGCCACAAATGGTAGTTATTTGAAAGCCGGTCAAGCTGATGAACTCAACCGTCTGTTTTTAAAGCTCTTCGAAAAGTCTGCTGATGCGCCATCTCTACCTTTAACTAATAACAAATTTAAAGTCGATAGCAGCATTAAGAATATGACGCTTGTCATCATGCAGGGTGATGATTCGAAGCCGGCAGCAGTGATTCTACCGGATGGTAGCTCATTTAGTCAGGAGTCACATCCGAATACGGTTAAATGGCATCATGAGAAAGGTTTTGACTTGGTGACAGTAGAAAAACCTGTCGTCGGACAATGGCAGATAGATGCCAATATTGACCCAGATAATCGAGTTATTGTAGCAACAAATATAGAGTTAGATGTATCACCATTGCCTAATCTTATTTTGCCCAATGAGATAGTGCATGTTTCTGGTCATATGTTAGAAAATACAAAGCCGTTGACCAATAGAGAGCTGCTTGACTCGATTAATATGGTCATGTTGCAAGAGCAGCAAGATGGCACTGCGCAAAGCATTAAGCTTAGTGATGATGGTGTTCCGCCAGACCTGGGAGTGGGTGATGGCGTATTTAGCGCGATGATGCAGCCCTTAAAAGTACAGGGTATTTATGAGTTAAGTATCATTGCCAGCAGCCCCACCTTCGAAAGAGAACACCGGCACACAATTCAGGTTATGGGTGAGCCGATTGAAACGGAAGTTAAGGAGCTAGGTGCAGATAAAGGGGGTGTATTTTTATTAACCCTAACCCCACGCATCGATCAAGCTATATTAACAGTCGACTCTCTGACTTTGAAGCTTTCTGGTAGCGAGCAACCGCCTATTGAATTACCGCGAGATACGGCTACAGATACATGGCACTTTGAACTTCCTGCACAAGTTGCAGGCAAACACCTGACTTTCTTTGCTCGCGGTAAAATCGATGGTGAGCGAGACCTTGTGTATGAATGGGATGTTGCTATGCCTGGTGCGCCACCAGTGCCTGAGGTGGTTGCAGAAGTTGCACCGGAACCTGAAGTAGTCACTAAGCCTGAAACCACAGAAACTGTCGTGGAAGAGGTCAAAGAAGAAGTTAGTTACCCAGTGGATGAGTCAGTAGTTGAAGATCTAACAGAAGAAGTGCTGGAGGAAGAGGTCGAAGAGGAAGGCACAAATTGGGGTTTAGTCATCGGAATTATCGTCGGGGTAAACGCCGTATTTGCCTTAGGCGGTGGTGCTTGGTGGTGGCTATCTCGTCGACGCAAAAAGGCTGCTAATGGTGATGATGAACTAGAAATTGATGCTGTTGCGCCTTCGGAAGAGGGAGACGCGTCTGTTGAGCAGCAAGAAGGTGGCAGCGAGACAGAAGAAGCAGCTGAAGGTGAACAGTCAGAAATGAATCAAGAAGCCGTACTTGAAGAAGTAGAAAAAGCAGAAGAAGCCGAAGCAGAAGAGGCCGCCGCCGAGGCGGCAGATCAGCCTGCGGAAGAACAACCCGCTGAGGCGGATAAAGTTGCCTAGTTGGCACATAGAGTAAGGGGTAGGGGGAGACATGCAAGAATTTATGGCAAGCTCGGGGTTGATCATTGTTGAGGTTGCGGTAGTACTAATTATTATTGTTTCTGTTCTTGGCTATCTGATGCGACGTAAGCAAAAAGGTGCTGAGAGCGATGCTAAGAAGTTTGTAAAAAACATCAATGCTAATGTGGCACAGCGTAAGGAAACGCATATTGAATTTGCTACGGAAACCCTTGGCGAGCATCTCGATGAATCAGAAATTTCAGCTCACGTTGATTCATTGTTAGAGAAAGAAAATTCTCTCTATAGTAAGTTCATTAAAGTCATCATGCATCATGAAGGACATGCTATTGACCAAATTCATCGCTATGTTGACGATTTGGTCCGCGCCTGTCATATCAAATTGCCTGAATCTTCGGAGGCTAATGATGACGAGTCGAGTCAGGTAGAGCGTGGCATTGACAATGACTCTGATGTGTACTCAGAGCTCGTGCATTCCCTAAGAGAAGAAAATGAAGACTTACGTCATCAGATAGAAAAGCTCAAAGCCGAAAATGAGCATATTACGGCGGAATACGAAATTATTTACGAAAAGCACGAAGCGTTAACCAAACAACGCTCCGCCTTAGGTTAAAAGCTGTTCTCTATTTGGAAAAAGACTTAAATACTTTCTTAAGTAAATCACTGCTTCGCGCAAGTGGGTCTTGACGAATTTTAGTTTCTTCTAATGCAAGTTTCTTGAATAGTCCATCAAGCGCTTTGCTGGTGACATGTTTATCCAGATCTAGGTCATCTTCATCTATTAAGCCGCCGAGAAAGCCGGCTTTTTTAGTTAGGCTCTTGTAGGACGAAGTTACACCGGTTTCGTTGGTTGCTTCTTGGACTAAAGGGAATAATGATTGGCTTAATTCTCCTTCCGTATTGCGACGAAAGAATTGTGTTGCGGCGTCATTAGAACCATTGAGAATTGACTTGGCATCTTCCAGCGTCATATTTTTAATCGCCTTACTGAATATCTTTGTTGCCCGTGGTACGGCTTTCTCAGCGGCACTGTTCATGGTTTCAATAAATTGATCGGCATATTTGTCTTGCTTAACCGCACGTAAACCTTTTTCCACAGACTTTAATGCGCTAGGCATGGGGATGCGAACACTCGCATCATTGAGAAAACCTCCATTCTGGCCAAGTAGAGAAATAGCACGTTCAACACCAACAGATAGCGCCTCTTTAAGGCCATCAATCATTTCCGAGTCAGTTAGGGCGGAGATGCTGCTTTTGTCTTTGTCGCCACCTAATAAGTCACCGACGCTGGTATCTTTATCTTTGAAAAAGTCTAGCCAGCCGGCTTCGCTACGCAAACTATAGGTAAGTGCGGTGACGCCAACAATAATGACGACAACCGCGGTTGTCGTCATACGTCGCTGCTTAATACGAAAATCGGTATGCTCCTTTTCTATAATTTTCATTGTATTGTGAATCACGCAACTGGATACTCTTCGTCTTTTTTCAGTAACGGTGGGAGGATT
>CAYUVE010000180.1:0-4412 GCA_964447985.1 uncultured Thiotrichales bacterium | reverse complement strand
CAATCAGTTGAGGTTTAAGCCTTTTTATCTCATGTTAATGGGACAGCAGTGTTATCGGAATTAAATTAGATTATCATGCTTTGAGTAGCTAGGTTGATAAGGAAGGGCTTATTTATGGGAGAAACAATTAAAAACAAGCCAAGATATATTGCATTTTTTCATGATGTATTGATGGTCCCAGTTGCATGGGTAACAGCCTACTGGTTTCGTTTTAATCTATCTGTAATTCCAGATAACTATGTAGTAGGAATGACTATATGTCTGCCTGTGGTAATCACGATTCAGGTCACAGTTTTTTGGTACTTTGGTTTGTACCGGGGTGTTTGGCGTTTTGCTTCAATACCTGATTTAATTCGAATTGCTAAAGCGGTAGTGCTTGGTGCGGGCTTTATAGCAATCGCGATATTTCTATGGACTCGCATGGAGAGTGTTCCTCGTAGTGTCCTACCATTGTACGCAGTTTTTTTAGTATTTTTTATCGGTGGATCAAGATTTGTTTATCGTTGGTTTAAAGATCATAAGCTTAAGATTATTAAAGGTAAACCAGCCCTTATTGTTGGTGCAGGGCGTGCTGGAGAGATCTTAGTTCGAGACTTGCTCCACGACGAACTAAAGGAATACTCGCCGATTGGGTTTATAGACGATGATCACTCTAAGCTAGGCATGGAGGTTCATGGTATAAGAGTTCTTGGTTCTATGGATGATTTGCATAAGATTCTGGCTGCCTACTCAGCTGAGGTTGTGCTATTGGCGATGCCATCAGCAAGTTCTGCGCAGATGCGTCGAGTGGTAAATCAATGTGAAGAGGCAGGTGTTCCCTTTAGAACGTTACCAAAATATACGGACTTGGTCTCTGGGCGTGTATCGGTACAATCACTGAGAGATGTCGCGATTGATGATTTACTAGGAAGGGAACAAGTTAAATTAGATTGGTCGCGGATAAGTAAAGATATCTTTGATAGAGTAGTTCTTGTAAGTGGCGCAGGTGGGTCTATAGGTTCGGAATTATGTCGGCAGATAGCGAGGTTGTCCCCTGCAAAGCTTTTATTGGTTGATCACTCGGAATATTCACTTTATGCCATAGAAAAAGAGCTAAAGGAGACGTATCAGAATATTAATCTCTCTGTGTTTTTGATCAGCGTCACGGATGATGTAGCGCTAGAGCATATTTTTAATAACGAAAAACCTTCAATAGTTTTTCATGCAGCAGCGTATAAGCATGTACCAATGTTGCAAGAACAGTCACGCGAAGCAGTCAAAAATAATGTGTTGGGTACATACTCATTGGGTAAGGCGGCAGTTAGCTATGGTTGTCACAAATTTGTCATGGTTTCGACAGATAAAGCGGTTAACCCATCAAATATAATGGGTGCAACCAAGCGGATGGCGGAGATACTTTGTCAGACTCTAGGTAGTGGTTCTGAAACAAATTTCATTACAGTAAGATTTGGTAATGTTTTAGGGTCGGCAGGTAGTGTAGTACCGCTATTTCGTAAGCAGATTGAAAAAGGTGGACCGGTTACCGTTACGCATCCTGCGATTACACGATATTTTATGACAATCCCAGAAGCATGTCAGTTAGTTATGGAAGCGGGCTCAGTGGGTAAGGGTGGTGAAATATTCGTGCTCGATATGGGAGAGCCTATCAAAATTAGCTACTTAGCTGAGCAAATGATACGCCTTGCTGGTAAGGTTCCAGGTGAAGAGGTCGATATAGTATTTACGGGTCTGCGTCCTGGTGAGAAATTATACGAAGAATTATTCTATGATGATGAACCGCTGGTTGCGACAGACTACGATAAGATAAGTCTTGTTCAAGCCCCTACGAAGGGCCTACAAAATATTGATAGTTTAATTCAGGAGTTTAGCGAAGCGTGCGATACTTATGATAGTAAGCGCGTGAAAGAATTATTATGGAGTTTGATTCCTCGACACAAGGTTACCCGAGATTCGAACCGGGAATCCAATGTGATACCGATGCCGAAGGTGGCGAAATGAAGCAACTTTTGACTAAGGCCGTATTTCCTGTAGCAGGTATGGGTACTCGCTTTCTACCGGCGACTAAAGCAAATCCAAAAGAGATGCTGCCCATTGTTGACAAGCCTCTGATTCAATATGCTGTTGAAGAGGCGGTTGAAGCGGGCATAAATGAGCTTGTTTTTGTAACCAGTAGCAGTAAACGTGCTATTGAAGATCATTTCGATAAGAACTATGAGTTAGAGTCTGAGCTGGAAAAAAAAGGTAAGCATGAATTATTAAAAATAGTTCGTAGCGTTGTGCCTGAAGGCGTGTCGTGTGTTTATGTTAGGCAGGCAGAAGCACTTGGATTGGGGCACGCAGTACTGTGCGCCAAACAAGTCGTTGGTAATTCTCCTTTTGCAGTGATACTAGCTGATGATCTGATTGATGGAGGTAATGTCGGCTGCTTAAAGCAAATGGCAGAGTTATTTGAGACAAAGCGCTCTAGTATTCTTGGTGTTGAGAAGGTTGATCCTAACGATACAGATAAATACGGTATCGTGTCTGTGAATAATTCGGATCATGTCATGGCGCAGGTAGGTAGTATAGTTGAAAAGCCCAAACCCCAAGAGGCACCGTCTAACTTGGCCGTTGTAGGAAGATATATATTGACTCCTCAAATCTTTCATTTGCTCGAAACTAATGAAAGAGGTGCAGGAGGAGAGTACCAACTTACGGATGCTATCGCTCGGCTATTGGAAGAAGAGCCGGTGCTCGCTTATCAATTTGAAGGCAAGCGTTTTGATTGTGGTAGTAAGTTTGGTTATTTGCAGGCTACGGTTGAGTATGCGCTTAAACATCCAGATCTAGGGATTAATTTTCGGCGCTATTTAGCTGAGCTTTCTTGTCCTAGCCAGAACTAGTATCTAATTCTCAAATTGATGCCCTGGAGAGGGTGAAGCAAGCGAAAAGCGAAATATATATTTCGTGCGCAGCTGAATGATGCCAATCTGTGATTGACGGCTGGGAACCCTGAAGGAGATAGGTGCTAATGAGCAATCTAAGATTTTGAGTTGGTGCCCCGAAGAGGATTCGAACCTCCGACCCTTCGCTTAGGAGGCGAATGCTCTATCCAGCTGAGCTACCGGGGCTATACGTTTGCCCGGTATTGTAACGACTAGGCGTAAAGTCTGCTACGTTGTTCAATGCGATCTTTTTCTGCGATGTATTCCGCAACACTATGCTGCTGTAGCCGAGATAAGCTACAAAAGCGCGCACCAAACATCGACGTATCAGTATTTTTATGCCTGACCTCTATAGAACATAGAACATCACGGTTTGGCAATTGAACGAGACAGTCTTGGATAAATGTTCCGGGGTCAATGTCTTGTATAAAGTGGTCAGGGATTTTTGCCGCCATGCCATCAACTGAAAGATTTACCATAGCGCCATGAATTGGCCCAATTTCGGGGTGTGATACAACTACTGCAACGTCATCAGTTGGCTCTATGCGATAGGCTAAGCGTTGCTGCGTGTAGGAGATCCTTGTTGGTATGCTAATTTGAAATAAATCGGGGATACATGTGTAATCATCTTTAAAAACTTCTGATCGCCAGCTTAGCTTGGAATTATTAAGGAATACTTCAATATCTGCATTATCTGCGTTATGCAGTAGTGCGTTGCCTTTGTCGGGGCGCAATAACTCTAGCGATATCGATCCTTCTTTATCATCGATATCAATAATGGCACTGGAATAACTTTCATTAGAGCCATCGATATGCACCTTTAGGTTGGCTACACGCTTATTAGCAATGTCTAGAAACTGGAGAATTCGTTGTTTATCTACAATTTCTTTAATTGAGTTTTCGCTATTATTTTCCATTATGTTTATCCCTGTTATTGGAAATACGTAAGGTGGTCCTTCCTGACCACGGAAATTGTTGAAGCTTGGCTAAGCGCTGGTATATGAAGAAGCATGTGCCTGATGGGTAAATTTACCCATTCGATCGTAGGCAGTATTATTTTGATTGATTTGGCCACGTAGTACGTTAAGTGTCATTTCAGTTTTTCTTTGGCTGAGACTAATTATTCGGCCGTTTATGAGATTTTTATCTGCACATAGCTGTAACTGTCTGTGTAAGGTATCCCAGCTTTGTGCTAGCGCTTGTGAAGGGTCACGTTGTGATAAAAAGCCTCGTACGGACCCCATTTCTCTCTTGTAACCCAATTGAGTGACAAGTTGCAGTCTTCTTTTCGCTAGGCTTTCTAGCTCGGTTAATAGCTGGCGCTTTTGTTGCGATAACTGATTAATCAAAGTTGATTCAGAGTTTGCTAGTGCATCACGTTCTTTGTCTAGTAACTCTGCCATGGTTTTGGCGAGTTTGGTTTCAGCGCGAATTTGGTTAAGGAATTCGACTTGCATTACGTTTGACACTATCTAATTAAACGTCAAT
>CAYUVE010000179.1:0-4418 GCA_964447985.1 uncultured Thiotrichales bacterium | reverse complement strand
AAACGTCGGCTACGGCGTAGGGTCAAATCTAAGTATCTATAAGTCAATGCATCGTTAGGCAAATACCCTGCAATGGGGTATTTGTCGATGCAGATTTTAGTCTCCGCAGAGTTTTAATTTCTTTAGTTATAAGGTCTGTCTAGTTCCCCTACTGGTAGTAAGAGCATTAAAAGATCAATACGATACTTTTTCGCACTATTTTGGTGCTTAAATATCCATTTGTAATGCGTGTTATGAAGAATTTATTCAAAATATTCATATAAAACAATTAGTTATTTTTATGGCATGGTGCATGCTATAGATAATTGAGCACGCCTCAAGATGTTTATCTTCGGGCTAATCAAAGATTTTTGGGCAATGGCGTCCACCGACAAAGTGGTGTTATTGCGTAAAGAAACTGCGTTGTTGTGGACAAATATTTCTACCTTACGGGAGTTGGTATATGAGGTTTTCGGTATCAAGTAATCGTCGTCATAGCATCATTGGTGCTGCGCTAGGCGCAGCACTTATGGTCTCCATGACAGCGACAAGCCAAGCAGAAGAATTAGAGCTTGAGAAAGAAGATTTAACGTTTGGTTTTATTAAGTTGACTGATATGGCTCCGTTGGCTATCGCTTATGAAAAGGGCTATTTCGAAGATGAAGGCTTATTCGTCACGCTAGAAGCGCAAGCAAATTGGAAAGTATTGTTAGACCGCGTTATCGACGGTGAATTAGATGGTGCTCATATGTTGGCTGGGCAACCGCTTGGCGCCACCATCGGTTTCGGTACCCAAGATCACATCATTACTGCTTTTAGTATGGACTTAAATGGTAATGGTATTACCGTTTCTAACGATATTTGGTCAAAGATGAAAGAGCATGTGCCGCATGAAGATGGTAAGCCGGTACATCCAATTAAAGCAGATTACTTAAAGCCTGTCGTTGAAGATTTTAAGGATGAAGGTAAGCCATTCAATATGGGAATGGTATTTCCCGTTTCTACGCATAACTACGAACTACGTTACTGGCTAGCAGCGGGTGGTATTCACCCTGGTTATTATGCACCGCATAAAGGTGATATCGCCGGGCAAATCGATGCCGATGTTTTATTGTCTGTAACACCTCCCCCGCAAATGCCAGCGACTATGGAAGCCGGCACCATTTACGGTTACTGCGTAGGTGAGCCGTGGAATCAACAAGCCGTGTTTAAAGGCATTGGTGTGCCAGTCATTACTGATTATGAAATTTGGAAAGATAATCCTGAAAAAGTTTTTGGTGTCAGCAAAAAGTGGGCAGATGAAAACCCTAATACTCATTTAGCCGTAGTAAAAGCCATGATTCGTGCGGCCCAGTGGTTAGACGAAGGTGGTGTAGCTAATCGTCCTGAAGCAGTTAAGATCTTGGCAAAGCCAGAATATGTTGGTGCTGACTATGAAGTCATTGCGAACAGTATGACGGGTACCTTTGAATACGAAAAAGGCGATAAACGTGATATTCCAGACTTCAATGTCTTCTTCCGTTACAACGCGACTTATCCGTACTACAGTGATGCCATATGGTATCTGACACAAATGCGTCGTTGGGGACAGATAGCTGAACCTAAGTCGGATGACTGGTATATGGATATTGCGAAAAAAGTTTATCGTCCTGACATCTATGCAGAAGCAGCCAAAATGCTCATAGCAGAAGGTAAGGTCGATAAAAAAGACTTTCCTGATTTCGAAACGGAGACCGGGTTTAAACCACCTCAAACTGAGTTCATCGATGGTGTGACCTATGACGGCACCAAACCAAATGAATATTTAAGTAAGTTTGAGATCGGTATTAAAGGCGATACCAAGTTATAGCAATAGAAATACCCTCGCTTCGGTGTGCAATCTTAATCTAACAGTATTGCACACCGGTTTTTTTTAACTAGTTTGGAGTGAATTAAGCCGTATGGAACGTGTTCTGACAGCAATGGGGCTGGCTTGGGCATTGCCGAGTAAAAATGGCAACCCAATCAGCATGCGTGAAAGATTAGATATGTTTACCCGCGCCTTTGCTGTGCCGCTAATCGGGGTTTTGATTTTTTTGGGTATCTGGAACTTCTCTGCTTCGCGTATTGAGACATCATTAGGTGTAGTCCCCGGCCCTGTTCAAGTTTGGCAACAAGCCGTAAATTTAGTTGATGAACATAATGCAGAACGCGATAAAGCAATAGCATTTTACGAGCGTCAGGAAAAGCGTAATGCGAAAAAGCTCGCAAAAGATCCTGATGCAAAAATAAAGGTTAGAAAATATACCGGGAAACCAACGTTTTTTGACCAGATTTGGACCAGTATCTTCACAGTATTTAGTGGCTTTATATTAGCAACGATTATTGCCGTGCCTATCGGTATTATTTGCGGTATGAGTCCAACAGCTTACTCGGCCATGAATCCTCTAATACAAGTATTTAAGCCAGTATCTCCCTTGGCTTGGTTGCCTATCGTGACAATAATTGTCAGTGCAGTTTATGTCACTAAAGATCCATTATTTGCTAAGTCATTTGTTACTTCGGCTATTACCGTGACTTTGTGCTGTATGTGGCCAACCATTATTAACACCACAGTTGGTGTATCGAATATCGATAAAGATTTGTTGAATGTAAGCCGTGTATTGAGACTCAGTTGGTGGACGCATGTGTGGAAGATTGTTATTCCATCATCTATTCCAATGATTTTTGCAGGGCTACGCTTATCGTTAGGGATAGGCTGGATGGTATTGATCGCGGCTGAAATGCTGGCGCAAAACCCTGGGCTAGGTAAGTTTGTTTGGGATGAGTTTCAAAACGGTAGCTCTAATTCATTAGGCCGCATAATGGTTGCCGTATTGGTGATTGGGATTATCGGGTTTTTGTTAGATCGCCTTATGTTGCAGCTGCAACGTTGGGTATCATGGGATAAATCACAAGCTCTGCGTTGATAAAGTAGCTATCTGCTTGAGGAATTTTAATGAGTACCGAACATTTAGTATTAAGTCAGGTTTCGATCGAGTTTCCTACGCCTACAGGGCCATTTAAAGCCTTGGATGGTGTTGATCTCACTATCTCTAAGGGCGAGTTTATATCGCTTATTGGGCATTCCGGTTGTGGTAAGTCTACGGTGCTAAATATTGTTGCAGGTCTTTATCAAGCTACTACTGGTGGTGTATTGCTCGATGAAAAAGAAGTTAACGCTCCCGGGCCCGAGCGGGCAGTGGTATTTCAAAACCATTCATTATTACCTTGGTTGACGGCTTATGAAAATGTGGAGCTTGCGGTTAATCAAGTTTTTAAAGGTAAAAAATCAAGGGCTGAAATTCGCGAATGGGTGGATCACAATCTCGAGCTGGTACATATGGAACATGCCCGCGATAAGCGTCCGGGTGAAATATCCGGTGGTATGAAACAACGTGTGGGTATTGCACGTGCGTTGGCTATGCAACCAAAAGTATTACTAATGGATGAGCCGTTTGGTGCCTTGGATGCGCTAACGCGCGCACATTTGCAGGACTCCTTGATGGAAATTCACCAGCGTTTGGGTAATACCGTCATTATGATTACCCATGACGTTGATGAGGCAGTGCTACTATCAGACCGAGTTGTCATGATGACTAATGGTCCAGCGGCGACAATTGGTGAAATTATGGATGTCAAACTAGACCGTCCACGTAAGCGTGTTGAGTTGGCTGATGATAAAGATTACAACCATTATCGTGCCGAAGTCTTGACTTTCTTATATGAGCGTCAGAAAAAGGTTGCCTAAAATTCAAAATGTTTAGGTACCACAACAATGCCTTTTTCCGAAACAGTGAAGCGTGCTTTATCTGTCTCGGGGTCGTAGCCGATCTCGGTGTGGTCGGGAATCACCACGTCTTTATCAATAATGCAATTGACCAAACGACATTGTTTGCCGACGCTGACACCTTCGAATAGTAATGAATTTTCGACATAACTTTCATCGTCAACGGAGACTTCTGGAAATAAAATCGAATGCTGTACATTGCCGCCCGAGATGACACAACCATTTGCGATAATGGAATTAATAAATATTCCTTCATTTCCGGACTCGCCCGGAACTGTACGAGCAGGTGGGTTTTGTTTGGCGTAACTGCGAATTGGCCAATCTTTTTGGTAAATATCCAATGCTGGCACGGTCTCAAGCAAACCCATATTGGCTTCGTAAAACGAGTCAATAGTGCCGACATCACGCCAATAACGGTCTTGGCTAACACGGCCCTCGCGACTACCAAATTTATAGGCAAACACATTATGGGTATTTATCAGTTTGGGAAGAATGTCTTTGCCAAAGTCGTGGCTCGAATTGTCGTCAAGATGGTCTGCTTTTAAGGCCTCGAGCAGTAGCGATTTGGAGAAAACATAAATGCCCATAGAAATTAATGAACTTGAATCGTCTTCAGGCAAGGTTGCAGGTA
>CAYUVE010000178.1:0-4523 GCA_964447985.1 uncultured Thiotrichales bacterium | reverse complement strand
TCCTCTCAACACGCTCTTGCCTTAACATGATTTATTCCGGACAACAGTGCGCGAAGGCGGGCATCCAGTTCTTTCCAACAGACCTTTTAGCCCTTTAGGGCGACCGACTTTGTCTTGTCAAAAGCGGGCAAACCGCTTGCTCCTGCTCAGCTGCACCCTACGGGTGTTCCCTTGATGATTGGCTTAATCGCGGCGGTAGCTAAACTCGCCCAGTTCCACTGTGCTCAAACACACGCCACCTTCATCAGAGTTTAATGCCATGATCGAGGCTGTTGAGAAAGTCGCGATATAAGTATTATTTTTTTGTTTTCTCTGAGTTTTTATCTTTCAGTTTCTGTCTATTGCTACATCGTTTTGCTTTTGGATTACATTTACAATATTTATTGTATTGGTGAACATGGTAAGTACCAGCTTTACGGTCATTATGCCCTCCACATCGGTCTATCCCGCCTCCATGTCCCCATGAGCTAAAGGAAATAGTTATTAGAGATAGTGATAATAAATATCTCATATTTAGCTTTCCTTATTTTTTGAGTTTTGGCGCGCTTTAGATAGTGATGATGCGACTAATCCGGCTGGCACAGCAATGACGCCAAGTCCAATCATCAGTATTACAAAAGTGAATAGTTTTCCGCCGACCGTTATAGGGTAAACGTCTCCATATCCTACCGTAGTTAAAGTGGCAACTGACCACCATAGGCTATGCAATATTGACTGAAAGTGTTGTGGTTGAGCTTGGTGCTCGAAAAAATAAATTCCCACGGAAGCTAGATATAAAAGTATAAGCGTGGTAACGAAAAACAGTGTTGTTTCTTCCTTAGTATCTAGGAAAGCTTCTCCGAGTCTATTCATGGCTTTACTATAACGAGCTAGTTTCAATATGCGAAATATTCTAAACAGGCGAAATGCTCGAGCCCCGCGTAAGTCTACGCCAAGAGATAAGTAAAATGGAATGATTGCGATTAGGTCAATAATTCCATAAAAACTAAATATATATTTAACCTTGTTTTTCGCGGCTAAAATTCTTAGAAAATATTCGAACGTGAATATTAGTGTTATTACTATTTCTGAATATGCTAAGAAACTTCTAGTTTGTCCTGATAAGTTTGGTAATGTTTCGATAGATAGAGTGATTATTGAGTAGATAATAAGAGAAATGACAATCAAATCGAAAGTGCGGCCTGCTCGTGTATCAGGTTGCTTAATAATTTGCAGTAATTTCATTTGCCGATTCCTTTGGTCTAGTTATTTTGTATTCCAATTGAATATCAACCTTATGGTATTAATCAATAATATGTTGTGTACTAAATAAGTGCGACTTCTCGGCAGCTGAGAAACGGAGTGAAACGCGGATAATGGCGAGGACTGTTTGAGTGAGCGCAGCGAGCGAGTTCCGCAGCCACCGCGTTGAGCGAGTATCGCAGGGGACACCCGAAGGGTGCTGCTGAATAGGAGCGAGACTTTTGCCTACTTTTCGTCTGAAAAGTAGGTCGCCATAAAGGCGAAAACAGAAATGAATAAGAACAGGATTATACTAGACTAGCAATATCTAACCGATTACTAACCAGCTCCATATTAACCTCACCCATAAACTCCACAACCCCGATACACGGCGCATCGATGCGTTGTTCTAGACTTTCGATTACCTCATGTGCGTTATTCATATCGGGCTCACAATGATTAGCGATCCAACCAGCTAAGGGTGAGCCTGAATCTTGAATTGCTTTGGTGGTGAGTAAGGTGTGGTTGATGCAGCCAAGTCGAATACCTACTACCAAGATGACGGGCAGTTGCAAAGCTTTGGCTAAGTCTTCGACCGTTTCCCTGTCATTGAGTGGGACTTGCCATCCACCGACGCCTTCGACAATACAGTAATTGCTTTGTGCTTTGTGTTCTTCTGCAAGCTTGCAGATGGCTTCGATACTGATTTCAGTATTGGTTTGTTGCGCTGCGATATGTGGCGCGATAGGGGGTTCGAAGCAATAAGGGTTAATCTTGTCGTAGTCGAGTTGTGTATTGCTGGCATCAATAAGTTTTAGTGCGTCATCGCTACGCAAAGCGCCGTTTACCAAGGTGCTACCACTGGCGATGGGTTTCATGGCTGAGACTTTATAGCCGGCATTTTTTAATGCGGTGATCAGGCCGAGTGAAATCGTGGTTTTACCAATTTCAGTGTCTGTGCCAGTGATAAAAAATCCCTTGCCCATGTGTTAACGTCGGCCTAATTGTTTTAACGAAATTTTTACCTCTATATTGTCTTCTTCTTTCCTGGTTTTTTGTTCGGGTACCCAGGCGTGGCCGTAGATGACTTCATAGCTTGCCGGTAGTCGTCCGCCATGGCGGTATTGTTCGTAAGCTTCGGTAATTTTTTCTAGCCGTTTTCTGCCAGTCAGCCCGCGTGCTCTACCAGCGGTGACATTGTGTGCGCCGATGGCTTTAAGTTCTTTCATAAGGTCTTTGAGCGTGTCGTAAGTTAGCGTAAATTGCTCTACATCAAGCACGGGTGACTGAAAGCCTGAGCGTATTAGCGCATCCCCCACGTCATGCATATCCAAAAAAGCGTTGACGTGATTATAGTCATCCACTTCTTGCCAAACGTTTCTTAACTCTTTAAGTGTGTCTGGGCCAAAACTGGAAAATAGAATCAGGCTGCCAGGTGCTAATACGCGATAACAATCCTGTAAAGCTTTATCGAGATTATTGCACCACTGAAAAGTCACATTGGAAAAAACAAAATCTAGACTATTATCAATGAGTGGTAGTGATTCAGCATCACCACAGAGATGTTGGATGCGCTTGCTATCTCGATCAAAAAATTGCTTAAAGCCTTTAGCATAAAGTTGTTTTGATTTTTGTAACATGCCTTCGGCAAGATCAAAAGCTATGATGTGACTGTTTTCATAGCGCTGAGTGAGTTGCTTGGTCAGCTTGCCCGTACCGCAACCGATATCGATTAAACGTGTAGGTTCGATGTTGATGTAATCCAATCGCGATAGCATGCGTTGGCCGACTTCATCTTGTAATTTGGCGTAGGCATCATACGAATCTGCGGCGCGATCAAAGGCACGACGAATTTGTTGTTTATCGAGAAGAAAAGCTTCTTGGTTATCAGTGTTAGACATGAATACTGCGTCTAATATGTTGAGCGATGACTTTGCTATGACTTAAGGGCAAAGCATGTGAAGCATCATGAATAATCGAGGTGTCAATTTTGTTGGAATGACTTTTTATTTCTTGGCTGACTGCAACAGGGACTAATGCATCGTTTGCCGCAAATAACTGATGCGTTGGACAGCTTAGCTTACCGAAAGCCGGTCTTAGGTCGGTATGTTCTAAAATTTCTAAACCTTTAAGTAATGTGGCGCTTGAAGCAGTGCATATTAGTTTTCGTGCTTGTTTTGAAGTTGCCTTGTTTGCCCCGACTGCAATCAGTTTATGAAACTGTTTTAAGCATTCTTCTTTATTTTCTTGGCAAGATTGCTTAAACGTTTCAAACGTAGATTCATTCATTGCACAATCCCAGTCCGCACGTTGCGTAAAGCAAGGCGTAGTGCCAATGGTAAATAAGGCTTTAACATGTTGGGGGTAGAACGTTGCGGTGGCAGCGGCGAGTAAGCCACCTAAAGACCAGCCTACCCAAATAGCATTGGCGGGCGAACGAGTCTTAAGGTCTTCCGCTAAGCTATCAAGTTTCCATGCTGTGGTGTTGTCGTATTGATCACCATAGCCTGGTAGGCTAAGCGCGATGCAAGATAATGGCTTAAGTTCGGTTTGTAGTGTTTGCCAAACGTCCTTATCAGTGCCCCAGCCGTGAACGAACACAATAGTTGCTGCGCTCATGATGCTAAGGCTTCCCCTAATGCGCTAATCAATTGGTCGACCTGGTCTTCGCTGTGATTGGCGCATAGCGTGATGCGTAATCGTGATGTGCCTTTAGAGACAGTCGGTGGGCGAATTGCCGTGACGTAGTAGCCTTGAGATTTAAGGCGTTCGCTGGCAGTAAGGGTTGCCTGATTGTCGCCGAGTATGACAGCTTGAATAGGCGTTTCAGATTCTGTCAATTGTAAGCCGAGTTGTTTAGCGCCTTGGCGGAAACGTTTTATTAAATTAGCAATATGTTCACGTCGCCAGGTTTCGTTTTCTATGATATCTAAGCTGGTTAATGTTGCATGCGCGATAGCGGGTGGTGCTGCGGTACTATAGTGCAGGCTTCGCGCTTTTTGAATTAAGGTTTCTATTAGTTCTTCGCTACCACAAACAAATGCTCCCGCTGTACCACAAGCTTTGCCAAGTGTGCCGACGTATATATCGACATCGTTATTAGCTAGTTCACAGTGTTCCAGACAGCCTTTGCCAGTTTTGCCTAAAACACCAAAACCGTGGGCATCATCGACGTATAAGTAGCTTGAATGCTCCTTACTTAAGGATGAAAGTTGTTGTAAAGGTGCGATGTCGCCATCCATGCTGAAAACACTATCGGTGATCAGCATTGAGTCATCGGTCATTTTTTCAGCAAGCGTATC
>CAYUVE010000177.1:1803-4525 GCA_964447985.1 uncultured Thiotrichales bacterium | reverse complement strand
ATTAACCATGTCACTTGGGTAGAACCGCTACCACAAGATAATATTTACCTCATCGCTGCCCCTTTTACACGCTACAAACAACAAGCGGGCAATGTCGAACTTCAAGTCTACCTGCGCAAAGACGAACCTTCATTGGCCCAACAATACCTCGATATTGGTGCGCAATATATGGCTATGTATCAAAAATTTCTCGGTCGTTACCCTTATGAAAAATTCGCGGTGGTAGAAAATTTCTGGGAAACCGGCTTTGGCATGCCTTCTTTCACACTACTCGGCCCGCGGGTCATGCGTTTTCCGTTTATTTTGCACAGCTCCTATCCACACGAAATATTACATAACTGGTGGGGCAATGGTGTCTTCGTCGACTATGAAACAGGTAATTGGGCCGAGGGCTTAACGGCTTATCTTGCCGATCATCTTATCGCCGAGCAACGTGGCAATGCTGTCAACCATCGTCGTAATACACTACAAAGTTACAATGACTATGTTAGCGAAGGTCGAGATTTTCCTTTAAACCAGTTCCGTTCACGACATGACTCCGCTTCAGCGGCAGTCGGCTACGGTAAAGCATTAATGCTATTCCATATGCTAAGAGTGCAACTGGGTGATGAAGTATTTAGCCAAGGTTTACGCCAACTATATAAACAGCACAGGTTTAATAAAGCTAGTTTCAAAGACTTAGAAAATATATTCAGTGAGACTAGTGATAAAAACCTAAGCTTATTTTTTTCACAATGGGTCGAGCGCACAGGCGCGCCGAGCTTAAAACTAAGTAAAGTAGAAGAATTTAATACACAACTGACAATTGAGATCGAGCAAACTCAAGACAGCACACCGTACACCCTGCTTGTTCCGATAGTTATCGAATTTCTTGATGGCCAGCAAAAACAAGTCACCCTGCCACTCAGCAAACGTCGGCAACGCTTTGAGCTAGAAATATCCGCGTCGGTCGGGCGCGTTATAGTTGACCCAGAATTCGATATATTCCGAAGGCTTGACCCGCGTGAGATACCCTCAGCCTTATCACAAGGCTTCGGTGCAAGTGATACCTTAGCCATATTACCTAGTACTGCCGATGAAGAATTACTCAATGCTTATCAAGATTTAATCAATACTTGGCAGCGAACACAAAAGACTCAGTTCACCGTTATTATGGATGATGAACTCGAGCAACTCCCTAAAAATAAAACCAGCTGGATACTAGGCTGGGAAAATCGGTTTCGCGATACCCTCGCCGAACAAATCAAGGGCCATAATAGTTTCTTTGAAGACGACAGGCTGCATATCGCAGGCGAAGATTATCAACGCGGCGAGCATTCACTCGTCGTAACCGCTCGACATCCGCAAAATGCAGCACAAACCATGCTCTGGTTAAGTAGTGATAACACTCAAGCGATACGTGGTTTAGCTCGCAAGCTGCCACACTATGGCAAATACAGCCACCTCGCGTTTAGCGGTGACGCGCCGGATAATATCGGCAAAGGCCAATGGTCAGTGCATCAATCGCCTTTAGTCAAAACTCTAACGCAAGAAAGTCTACCTCCGCTTAAGCTCAAACCTCGGCCCGCCCTGGCAACGTTAGCACCCGTGTTTTCTGAGCAGCGCATGTTGGCAGATATCTCACATCTTGCTGATGGAACGCTAAAAGGCCGTGGTTTAGGTAGCAAGGAATTGGACCTGGCCGCGGACTATATTGCTAATGAATTCAAAAAAGCCGGCTTAAAGCCTTTTGATAAGGACTACTTCCAAACCTGGCAAGCAAGCGTTAAAGACCTGGGGGATAACATTCAGCTAAAAAATGTCATAGGTATTATTCCCGGCACTAACTCTAAATATACAGGCGAAAGCGTTGTCGTTACTGCACACTATGATCATCTAGGCCTAGGTTGGCCAGATGTGCGCCAAGGCAATGCCGGTAAAACACATCACGGTGCCGATGACAATGCCAGCGGTGTCGCTGTGATGTTGGAACTAGCGCGCATACTTGGCAAAGGCTGGAAGCCAGAACGTAGTATTGTTTTTATCGCCTTTACCGCTGAGGAAGCTGGCTTACTTGGATCAAGCTACTATGTCAACAACTCCAAACCTTTTGCTATCGAAAAAACCATGGGAGTCCTCAATATTGATGCCGTCGGCAGACTAGAGGATAAACCTATCAGTGTTTTTGGCATCGATTCAGCCAGCGAGTGGGTTCACATATTCCGTGGTGTCGGCTTCGTTACAGGTATTAAACTAAAAACCAACGATCGTGCTTTTGGTGCCAGTGATCATGTTAACTTCCATGAGGTGGGGGTACCTGGCGTACAGTTTTTTAGTGGTATTCATCTTGATTACCATCGCCCAAGCGATACTAGTGACAAAATCGATGGTGCGGGCCTTATCAAAGTAGCCAGCGTCGTTCGTGAAACCTTAGACTATCTTGCTAAACGGCCAGAACCACTTAGTGCACAACTTGGTCGAATTAAATTACCCGACGGTAGCCAGAGTAATACCCGTCAAGGCCGTAAAGTTAGTATCGGCACCGTGCCTGATTTCGACTACTCTGGCCAAGGCGCGAGACTCAGCGACATTGTTACCGGCTCACCCGCTGCCGAGGCAGGTTTAAAGGCCGGGGATATTATTATCGCGATTGATTCTAAAACTGTTGACAGTCTTAGAGAGTACGCGAAGATCTTGAGAGAAACTCAAGCCGGGGATACCTTGTCTATAAAAGTACTTAGAG